>CAZILI010000012.1:0-21679 GCA_964539965.1 uncultured Burkholderiales bacterium
GTTTGAGATCCATTTGATCGACAAGCATCGCTACACCGACGGCCGTGCGTTCTTCTTGTATGAAAAGGAGGCGACAACGGCGAAGGTATTGCCGGCCGGCAACGACTGCGTTCAATGCCATGTGAAGAACGCCGCGTTCGGCGGCACATTCGCCCAGTTCTATCCAACGATACGGCAGCGAGCGCCAGAGGGACTGCTATCGGACAGACATTAGCCGGCACTGCGCCGCGTGCCTCAGTGCGCGCGTGCGCAGCAGGGTGAAGTCGCGCTCGCTATCGTCGGCATCGAGGGGCCGGAACAACAAGTCGTCAGCGCAAGGGATCATGTTCACGGGGTGATTGCGTGAAAGTCTGCTCAGAGCCGATAGAATCGCTTCGCCGTGTCATGAAACAGCGCTGACCTCTCAGCCGCAGATGCGCCGGACGCGATGCGCTTGAACGCATTCCACAGCACCGGGTAGCTCACCATCGCCTTGTCGACCGGGAAATTGCTCTCGAACATGCAGCGCTGCGCGCTGAAGAGTTCAATCGCCTTATTCAGGAATGGGCGCCACTCGCTGACCAGACGCTGCGACGAAGGTGGCGTCGCTTCCCGATGCAAGTCGTAGCCAATGATCGCCATCGCCAGGCCGCCGAGCTTCAAGTGCACGTTCGGGCAGCGGGCAAGTTCTTGCATGGCGGTGAGCCATTCTTGATAGGTCAGATCGCGCCGTCCTTTGTACGGCCCGACACCGAGCGGCCCGCCGACATGGTTCAGCACGATCGGCGCGTGCGGGTATGCGCGTGCGAGATCGGTCAACTCCGGAATTTGCGTGTGGTAGAGCCAGGCGTCGAATGTCAAACCAAGCTTGATGAGTTGCTCGAAGCCCTTCCGCCACACCGGGTCGTACATCTGACGCGCTGGTGGCCGCGGCAGCAGGCTTGCGTCGAACGCTTCATGACGGGCAGTGATGTGCCGGATACCGCGAAAACGCCCCGCCCCCGCTACCAGGTGGGCTTGCAATACAGGTTCGACTGCCTCGCCAAGGCTCAAGTCGGCGTGGCCGACGATACCGGCGCACACGCGGGTCTTGGTGTTGCGGCGCTCGGCTTCGCGCGCGATGCCCGCGACGAACTCGGTCTCTCCGACCGGACGCAAAGCCTCCGGTCCGGATTGCCGGTAGCCGTGTCCACATTGCAGGAACACGGTGGCCACGACGTTGTGACCCGAGCCCACATCGGCAAGCAACTCATCGAGAAAGTAACCGCCCTCGCGATCCCAAAGATGGTGATGTGGATCGATGATGGGCAGTGCCGGTTCGAGAATCTCCTCGCGATGTTGGGCGAGCCACGCGGCGTTCAAATGCGCGTGGGTGACCTTCGGCAGTTCGTTGCTCATGCCGCGATCGGCGCCGTGTCGCCGACAATGGTCGTGCGGTGCATGACGCGCCGCTCGCGCGGATCGTAGGCGGTCACACGATGCATGGTGCAGCGGTTGTCCCACAGAAGCACGTCGTCGGTTTCCCAGCGGTGGCAATAGACAAATTGCGGCTGGCCGCCGAACTCGACCAATTCCGCGATAAGCTGCTTTGCTTCCGGGGGCGACATGCCTTCTATCTCGTCGTTGTAGATCGGGCTAGTGTAGAGCGACTTGCGCCCCGTCACCGGATGAACGCGCACCATCGGATGCCACACCGGCGGCATCGCCGCGCGCTCGGCCGGCGTGAGCGGCTTGAGTGTCGGCTGCAGAACGTGCATGTACTCGAAGTTGTGCCGCGCCTTGCGTCCCTCGACTTGGCGTTTGAGGTGCTGCGGCAGCGCCTCGTAGACCATGTACTGATTGGCGAATTCTGTCTCGCCGCCGCTGCGGCTCACCTCCACGCCGTGCAGCAGGGCGCCGTTGCACGGGATAGCTCGATAACTCGAATCGGTGTGCCACGACTGCGCGATCGCGAGTTGCCGCACGGTCGGATGGTCAGGCCCCATATGCTTCCCGTCTTCGTCGACGTTGGAGACGCGGAAGATCTCACGCACGCGCCTAGACTTGATGATCTCCTGATGAAAGATTTCGCAATCACCGAAACGGCGTGTGAATTGAACGTGCTCCTCGTCGCTTATCCGCTGTGCGGGGAAAAGCAGCACCTGGTACTTCATCCACGCTTCGTGCAGTTCTTCGAACGTCGCATCGGCCATGGGACGGCTCAGGTCGATGCCGCGCACCTCGGCGCCGAGAGCGGCGCTTAACGGACGGACCTGCAAGCGGGCTGGGGCTTCGGCTAAGATCATTGGTCTTCCTTTGGATCAGTTGTCGGCGAACTCGAACCCCATCGCCCGCGTGAAGTAGTAGATGCCGCCATCTTGCACGATGAGAAACATCGCCATGCGACTGCCGGCGTTGTGATGCGAGTGAACCGCCCTCGGCGGCGTTATCGTCGTCGCCCACTGCGACCAATCCTTGCGCCGTCCGTCGACCATTGAATAGCAGCCTTCGCCCTGCACGATGAGCGAGACGGCCACCGAGTTGTGACGATGGGCACGCTGCGAAGCCCCAGGCGGCAGGGAATTCATCGCCACCGTGAGCGTGGGCAGCACGTTGCGGCTCGCCTCTTGGCGCTGCGAGGAAAAAATAAGTGCCGAGCCGGCGATGTCTTGATCGCGCCCCACTTGGTAGAGCAGTGCGATCTGCCGCTCGATCTCATCGGCCGGAAAATGCACGGCATCCGTGGGCGCTTCGCCTTCCCGCGGCGCGCGCAGATTCTCGAAAGCGAGCTGCGGCTCATTGGTGACGAGCCAGAGCACGGCGTGCGAATCGCGTGCGTGGTACTTGTGCTCGATTCCTCCTGGGAGGACAAAGGCATCGCCGGGCTTCCAGTCGATGCGTTCGGCGCCACACTCAGTGGAGCCACTGCCCGCGATCACATATGCGATCACACCGCTGGCCGCGAAGTTCGTCCGCAACGTTTCGCCTTCGCGGATCCGCGCATAGCGCGCCAGCACCAGCGGCGTGGTCGCCGGGAACGCGCACCCCAATGCCTTCGAGCGGTCGCAAACGATAAGTCCGGTCGGCGTGTCGGCGTACAGCGCTCTTGCGGGTTCCGCCGTGAAGCTGTCGTCGGGAACGTGCGGTAGTTGCACATTGAAGGCATTGCCCGTGTTGAAGTAGAGCGCGCGGGCCTGCGCCTTCGACCGCGGCGCGGCCGCGCGCTGTGCGGGCAAGTCCGCGATGGACAGCGGCAGCGGTTCCTTGGACATTCTCGTCCCCTCTCGGTGGAGGCTAACGATAACGCCGCGGGGGCAAGGGGTCAACAGGTGAGTGCGCTTGGCTCGGATGGGCGGCCGTCATCTGATGCGCAGGGCGCACCCTACAATCAAAATTGCCTCACAAACGATTTGCCGCGACCGCCGCCTTCGTCACAAGACCTGGCAGAAAGCCGGCCTACCGCCTCGCCTCGTCAATCGTCCTTCACTGCCGGACGCGTCGCGGGAGGCTCGCCGTCGACGCGCGCGGGAAACAGTGCCTGCAACTGCCCCGAGGGAGCGCGCTTTACTAGCCCGCGGCTTCGACAATACTCCGATTCCATTGCCTCGCCGACGGTGAGTACCGGAGTGACGCAGCAATCTGGCGCGGCGAAACGATGCGCGCAGGTCTCCAAAGTCATGCCGGCAAAGTAGGCAGCGATGTCGGCCGTTAGCTTGGTCTGCGGCATGGGTTCGTCGATGCGCGCGATCCACTCGAGGCGCCCGGCGGCCTCACAAAAACAGCGCCAGAATTTCTCCTCCAGCGCGCCCAGCGCGACGTGTCTGTCGTCGGCCGTGCGGTACACACGATAGCGCGCCGCGCCACCATTCAAGTAGGTCTCGTTGCGCGCCGGGGAATAGCCGCGCGCGCCATAGTCGGCGACGCGAAAAAGTTGTAATGGATTGACAACATCGGCCAACGCCATGTCGATGAACGCTCCGCGTCCGGACCGCTCGCGCGCGCGCAGCGCGCCCTGAATGGCGATAACGGCAAACAGCGACCCGGTGGTGTCCGCGATGGGCGGATCGAAGTACATCGGTGCGTCGTCGCCGTTGCGATGCAGCGCGCCTGCCTGCGCGAGATAGTTGGCGTCGTGTCCGGCCGCTTGTTCCAGCGGACCGCCGGCGCCGTAGCCGCTCAGCGAGCAGTACACGATGCGCGGATTGATCGCCGAGATCTTCGCGTAGTCCAGTCCCAACCGCGCCATCGCGCCCGGACGATACGATTCCATCAGCACGTCCGCACCTGCGGCCAGCTGCAGAAACTCCTCGCGCATCTCCGGCTGCTTGAGGTTCATGCGCCGCACACGCTTTCCCGCGTTGACGGACTCGTAGAAGATCGGACGGCCGGCTGCATCGCGAGGACCGAGGTTGCGCATCTCGTCGCCTTGCGGGGGCTCGATTTTGAGCACGTCGGCGCCGAAGTCCGCCAGCAGCAGGGTGGCGAGCGGTCCCGGGATGTATTGGGAAAGATCCAGGACGCGAACGCCTCGCAGCCAACTGTTGAGCGCGGCCACGCAAACCTCGTTATTTCTTCGACCACGCGGCTTGCGCCACCGCCAGCGAGGCCGGATAGACGGGCTTAGGTTCCCCGTTCTGCCATTGCAAGATCACCAATTCCGCGCCCACGCGCCTTCCGTTCTCGTCGAACTTCACCTTCCCGCCAGGGAAGTAGCGCGATGAAGCTTGACTACCATCCATGGCATGTATGGCGGCGCCGACTTTCTTCGGGTCCGCGGACTTCGCGATCTCCATGGCGTCCTTGAGAATCCACATGTCACCGTAGCTGGACATACTGTCTTGCGTCATCCACGGCTCTTTCGTCCTGGCTTTGAATTGCTCGACGAGTTTCTCGTTACCCTTGCCGCCCCAGTTGGCGATGATCACCATCACACCTTCCATCAAGTCCTTGCCGACGACGTTGAGCAGCTCAGGCGCGCTCAGGGCACCGCCGTTGGCGACCACCGCCAGGCGGCCCCTGCCGAGTCCCATTTCACTTAGCTTTTCGAGCACGAGCTTGGTGTCAGGCACGTTGGTAGTCAACATCAGCAGCAAGTCTGGGCGTGCATTGCGCACCTTTTGCACCATGGAGGTGGCGTCCGCCAGCGGCGGCGTGAACACTTCGTCGACCACCAATTTCAAACCGAGCCTGTCGAATCCGCCCGCGCGCATGGACTTCGTGAAGCTGACCGGCGAGGCTGTGTTGTCCATGATGATGCCAACCGTCTTCGGCGTCGACGCTTTGGCCTGCTTGCTGATCTCGAGCAGCACCGGCAGCGCATCTTCCGCCTGCTTGCTTGCGATGGGAGAAGTCTGGAAGACGTACTTGTAGCCGCGCGCCGTGATCTGGTCGGAGTACGACAAGGTCAGCCACGGCACCTGCGCGCGTTCGGTGACCTCGGTGATAGCCAAGGTGAAGGAACTCAAAAAAGCACCGGTCCCGCCGACCAGATCGGCATCCTTGGAAAGAAGCAGCTGCGCCGCATTCTTGGCTTTCTCCGCCGAATCACCGGCGTCCGCGACGATCAACCTCAGCTTCGCGCCACCCAATGCCTGGATGCCTCCGGCGGCATTGATGTCGTCCACCGCCATCTGCGCGCCCTTGACGTGCAGTTCGCCGTTGCGCGCCCATGCCCCCGACAACGGTACCGCGACGGCGACTTTCACTTCCTTGGATTGCGACTGTGCCGGACCGGTGATCCACGGTGTTAGCGCGACCAGCGCCACCGCTGACAGCACACGAAATCGCAATCGAGACATTTCCGTGCACCGAGTAATACAGAGCATTTGGATCTCCTCCTCATTCCATTAGAGTGTGAATAGTATCGCGCGCACCCAAACTCATGCGCCGAGATAGGCCTGCTTGACTCTGCGATCGGCAAGCAGCGTCTCGCGCGGGCCGGCGAGCGCCACCCGGCCCGACTCGAGTACATAGCCGTGATCGCAGGCCGAAAGCGCTTCGCCGACTCGCTGTTCGACCAGCAGCACGGCGATGCCCTCCTCCTTGTGAATCTTCGCGACGATGTCGAAGATCTGATCAGCGATCTTAGGCGCAAGTCCCATCGAGGGTTCGTCCAGCATCAACAAGCGCGGACGCGACGCCAGTCCGCGCGCGATCGCCAGCATTTGCTGCTCGCCACCGGACAGCGTTCCGGCAAACTGATCCTGACGTTCATCGAGGCGAGGACAGAGCGCCAGCAGATGCTTGAGCGTGTCGGGCCATGTTCGCAGCGCAGCCGCCGTCTGCGCGCCCATCTTCAGATTCTCCAGTACCGTCTAGGTGCGAAACACTTGCCTGCCCTCGGGCACGTGCGCTAGCCCAAGCGCGGGGCGGTCGGCGGCATCGATCGCGTCTAGGCGCCTGCCCTCGTAGTGAATTTCTCCGCTTGCCAGCGATACCACGCCGGAGATGGCACGGAACAACGTCGTCTTGCCCGCGCCATTGGGGCCGACTATGGCAACGAACTCACCGCGGACCACTTGTACGCTCACCTCGCGCAATGCGTGCAGGCCGCCGTAGGAAACGCTCACCCCGTCAAGCCGCAGCATGACCCGCCCAGCGATTGCCAAGATAGGCCTCGATCACCGACGGCCGGTCGATGACCTGCTGCGGCTCTCCCGATTCCAGCACTTGGCCGTGATCCAGCACCACCAGCCGATCCGCGATGCGCACCATCGCGTGCATGGTGTGCTCGATGATAACGATGGTCACACCTTGATGGCGAATCGAAGCGATGACCTTCAACATATGTTCGACCTCGCCGACGCCCAGCCGCGCCAAGATTTCATCCAGCAACAGCAGGCGCGGATCGGAAGCCAGCGCGCGTGCCAGTTCCATCAATCGCAATTCGATGGTGGTGAGGTTTCCGGCGACTGCCTGCTCGAGTTCGGCGATACCCGCGCGGCGCAGCGCCTGACGCGCTCTCTCGTGCGCGACCGCTTCGCGAGCTTCGTGCGCAAGGGCACCGACGACGACGTTGTCTAGCACCGAAAGCCGTGCGAAGGGTCGCATGACCTGGAAGGTGCGTCCGATGCCCGCCCGGCAGACTTGAAACGCCGATCGGCCCAACATTTCGCGCCCCTCGAACGCGACACTGCCTTTCGAAGGGATGGTAAATCCGTTGAGGACGTTGAACAGGGTGGTCTTGCCCGCACCATTGGGGCCTACCACGCCGAGAATTTCGCCTTGATGGACCTCGAAGCTAACCTCGCGCAGCGCTTGCACGCCGCCGAAAGCGACGGCAATGTCGCGCACGATGAGCACGGGCGCACCGCGCGCCGGCGGCGTGCTTCTACGCGCGAAGGGCGTAGCATCGAATTGCAGCGTGGCGCGGGAAGACGGTGTACGGCCCGAACGCAGGCGTCCCTGTAGCCATGGCAGGATACCTTGGGGGCACAACGACACGACAAGCATGATGGCCGCACCGAGCACAACACCCTGTATGCCAGGCAAACGATCGGAGAGTTGCGCGTGCAAGATTTCGCCTAAAGGAATCAACACCAGCGCACCGACAACCGGGCCCGCGATAGTACCGATGCCGCCGAATAAGGTAACGATCAGCGCGCGCGACGAGGCCAACATGCCGAAAACGGAATCGGGTGTGACGATCAGCAACACCACTGCATACAAGCCGCCGGCCAGCGCAGTCAGACTGGCCGAAAGCACAATCGCTTTCAATTTCCACGCGAGCGGATTGATACCGGATGCCATGGCCGCCGCCTCGTTCTCCCTAATAGCCCGCAGCGACAGCCCGAAGCGCGAGCGATCGACAATCAAGTTGATGACGAGCGTGACGATCAGCAGCAAAACCGCGAGCACGACGTAAATCCGCTGATCGGCGAACTGCATATAGGCGGCGGGCGCCTCGCGTACCATGGGCAGCGTAACTTCTTGATATCCGAGCCACTGGAACACGTAGAGCAGCACCAGGGGATAGGCCAGCATCGCGAGTGCGAAGTAGTGACCCCGTAGGCGGAAGGTGGGGTAGCCGATCGCGAGCCCCGCCACGCCACCCGCGGCGCCGGCAAGCGGAATGCCGATCCAAGGCGACATTCCCATGTTGATCTGCAGCAACGCCACCGTATAAGCGCCGATACCAAAGAAAGCGGCATGGCCGAAAGAGACCAGACCCGAGTAACCGCTGAATAGATTCCACGCTACGCCGACCGCCGCCCAGATCGGCGTGATGGTCAGTATGAGTTGATAGTAGCGGTCGTCGATGAACCACGCGACGCTCAAGTAAAGCAGCGCACCGACCGCGATGATCGCCATCGCGCGCGCTGCCGGCCAACCCTGCGGATCAGACGCGTTCGACACTGCGACCGAACAAGCCCTGCGGCCGCAGCAGGACGATCAACAGAAACGCCGCGAATACGGTTGCGTTCTGCAACTGTTGCGGTAACACGAGCGTCGACACTTGCTGCACCAGACCGATGGTCACGCCACCCCAAAACGCGCCCGGTATGCTGCCCATGCCACCCAACACGACACCGGCATACATCACGATGATGAACTCGAGTCCGACGTAAGGTTGAAAGGGATAGTAGGTGGCGACGAGTCCGCCGGCCAGCGCGCTCAAGCCCGCGCCCAGTGCAAAGGCCATGCGATGCGCGCGGGTCGCGCGAATGCCCATGTAGGTGGCGGCTTCAGCGTTGTCTGCAGTCGCGCGCAGAATCATGCCCCGCCGCGAGCGATGAATGAACAATGCCACTGCACCCGCCACGAGTAGGGCGACAACGCAAGCCAGCGTGCGCGCCTTGTTCAAGAACAGCATGGCATCCGTGCCCCAGACACCCAACTCCCACGCACTTGAAGAAAGCGGCGTGCGCAGGGTTCGCGGCGTCGAACCGAAAACGATTAGCCCGCCGTTTTGCAAAACCAGCGACAGGCCCAAAGTCATTGTCAGTTGCGGAAAATGCCCTTCGCCCTGCGTGCCGGCCACCTTGAGGCCCGTCACCCGGCGCAGCAGCAGATCGTACAGCAGCCCGCCCAACGCAAACACCAGCACGCCAGCGAGCAAACTCGCAAGCACCGGTCCCACATACGAGCCGAACACCGGGCCCAGCCCGAACTGCGCAAAGCAGAAAAGCGCCGCGTACATACCGAGCATTAGGAACTCGCCTTGCGCGAAATTGATCACGCGCATGACGCTGAAGATCAGCGCGAGTGCGACGCACATCAGGCCGTAAATGCAGCCCACAACCAACCCGGTGTAGACCGACTGAAGGACGTTTTCGAGAATCACGATCGAAGAATTCATCTGCCTCGCAAAAGCCGATGCCGATCTACCCTCCGCCTCGCGCCTTGCCATGCATCGCGCAAAAGCGCCGCCGCGGCGATGCGGGACTTATTCAGAGGTTCCTTAGGTACGAAAGCTAGCATGGCTCCAACACTCGTCTGGAACAGCTAACGACCGAGCGAGATCGTAACGACCTTCTCGTCGGTCATCTCGCGGATCGCGTATTTCGGTCCCTCACGACCAAAACCACTCTCCTTGACGCCGCCATAGGGCATGCCGTCCACGCGCGAGCTTGACGTTTCGTTGATGTGGACTGCACCTGACCTAACGGCACGAGCAGCGCTAAACGCCCTCTCGAGATGGCTTGTGAACACGCCCGTGGCGAGTCCGAAAGGTGTCGCGTTGATACTGTCGATGGCCGCGCTCAAGTTATCGAAGGGAAGAATCGACACGATCGGCGCAAAAATTTCTTGATCGATGACCTTCATTCCCGGCGCTACGCGGCTGAGAATGGTCGGCTGCAGCACCGGTCCCGTTCTTGTACCGCCGCACTCGACGAGCGCCTCGCGCTGTATGGCTTCCGCGAGCCAAGTCTCCGCGCGTTTGGCTTCTACTTCAGTGATCATTGGCCCGACGCGAATCGCCGGATCGCGCGGATTGCCGGCGGGCATGGCGCGAGCCTCCTTGACCAGACGCTGCGTGACCGCTTCCTCCACCGAGCGTTCGACGTAGAGCCGCTGGATCGACGTGCAGACTTGGCCGGCCTTGCGAAAGGTCGCGCGTGCGATCTTGGGAACGGCCGCGTCCAGATCTGCGTCCGCGCATACGATGGTGCAAGCGATACTGCCCAGCTCGAGTTGCGTGCGGCGCAATCCCGCACCAGCCTGGATCAGCTTTCCGACCCGCGTGCTGCCTGTAAACGTGTAGAAATCGATGCCTTGCTCTTCCAGCAGCCAAGTGCCGGCCTGAGCGTCGCCTTGCACCAGCGCGAGCAGATCGGGTGGCAAACCGGCCTCGAGGAACTGCTCGCACGTGAGGCTCGCAGTAAGCGGCGTGTAGCCGGAGGGTTTGAGGATGACCGCGTTGCCGGCGGCAAGCGCCGGCGCAACTTTGTGGATCACGGCGTTGAGCGGTGCGTTGAACGGGGTGATCGCGCACACCACGCCGACCGGCGTGCGCAGAGTGAATCCCAACCGATTGTGCTGGCCGCGATTGCCGTCGAGCGCAACCATTTCTCCTGTGATGCGCTTGGCTTCCTCGGCGCAGAGCTGACAGGTATCGAGTGCGCGTTCGATCTCGCCGGTCGAATCTGCCGGAGTGAAGCCCGCCTCCGTCACCATCAGATCGATGAAAGCGTCGCGCCGCGCATCGATCAACTCGGCGACCCGTCGCAAGATCCGTGAGCGTTCATAGGGCACGGGGACCTGCCCGAAAGCGTTCCGCGCCGTGCGTACCGCCTGCGCGACCTGTTCGCGCGTGACGGATGCAACATCGGCGACCTTCAATTGGGAATAACGATCATACACAGCGAAGTGGTGCTCACCTGCCAGTCTGCGGCCACCAATCAAAGTTTGAGGCGACGGCACGCCGTGGGGAAGTATTCGGGACAAGTCATCGTGTTGCATGCGTTACTCCGAAAGTCATGCGACCTCCTCCGTCCGAGTGGCGGCGGATGTCTTCTGCGCGATGAAATCCTCGCAGTGTATCGGCGGCCGGCCGCGAATCAGATCGGCGGCTTTTTCCGCCACCATGAGTGTCGCGGCCAGCGTGTTGGCCGAGGGGACTTGCGGCATGACGGATGCATCCACAACTCGCAGGTTCTCCACTCCGTGCACTTTGAGCGCCGGGTCCACCACCGCCTTCGGATCGCTGCGCGGTCCCATCTTGCATGTTCCCACGAGGTGGTAGGCCGTCGAGCCGCGACGCCGCGCGAAATCCAACCACTCGTCGTCCGTCGTCACTTGCGCGCCCGGTAACGTCTCATGCGCGAAATACGGGGCAACAGCGCGGGAGGCCATGAGCCGCCGCGCGAGTTTCAGCGCGGCGAGCAGTATCGCCTGGTCCTGGGTCTCCGTCAGATAGTTTGGCTGAACCGAAGGATCGTCGCGTGGTTCAGCGGATCGAAGACGGACACAACCTTTGCTCTCGGGGCGCTGCTGGCGTGCGCCGCAACTCATGCCGGGGAAGTCATCGAGCACATAGGCATGGCCTTCCTTGTAGCTCCCGGGCGTGAACAGCACTTGGATATCACCGCGCGTCAACTCCGGCCGCGACTTCCAATACACGTGAACCAGAGACGGACTCAGCGCCATGATGCTCGGCAGGCCCATCAGCCATTTAGCGATTTCGACGCCGAGCCTTAGTCCGCGCGATCTCTCGTTGAGAGTCGTTATCTTCTTGGCGTGCGCGGCGATACGAACCGTGTAGTGATCGCGTAGGTTCTCGCCCACACCGGGTAGGTCTTTCACCACGCGCACACCTAGCTGCCGCAGCAAGCTTGCGGGTCCGATGCCGGACAGTTGCAGCAACTTCGGCGAGTTGATCGTGCCTGCGCACAAGATCACTTCTCGGCGCGCGCGAACTTCTCGCACGTGTTCGCCCT
Organism: uncultured Burkholderiales bacterium; assembly: GCA_964539965.1. GTDB lineage: Bacteria > Pseudomonadota > Gammaproteobacteria > Burkholderiales > JALYOK01 > CAZILI01. Next base: position 11,838 of record CAZILI010000012.1, read on the forward strand.
GCCTATAGGTCACGCCGACCGCCCGCGCTCCCTCGAAAAGGATGCCGACAGCTTGCGCTTGAAGGCGCAAGTCGACCTCGCCGCGCCGAATTGCCGGATGCAGGAACGCGTCGGCGCAACTCACGCGTCGGCCACGATGGATCGTGCGTTGGAAATAGCCCGCACCCTCCTGGAATGCACCGTTGTAGTCGGGGTTGCGCGGTATGCCGAATTCACCTGCGCCTTGAATAAACGCCTCGCACAGCCGATGGCGCCAGTCCGGATCGGTGATCGGCAACGCGCCATCGCGTCCGCGAAAGCGATCATCCCCCCCGCCGATGCGGCGCTCCGAGCGCATGAAGTAGGGCAGCACGTCGAAAAAGCGCCAGCCGTCGTTGCCCACCGCCGCCCAATCGTTGAAATCATCAGCCTGCCCGCGGCTGTAAACGAGCCCATTGAGCGAACTCGATCCGCCGACGATGCGTCCCTGAACAACCCTGATTTCCCGGTTCGCAGTGGCCGGGCTTGGCTCGCTCTTGAACTGCCACAGTAACGCAGGATCATAGAGCAGCTTTACAAAACCGGCGGGGATGCGCACATAGCGGTTCGTGTCCCCCGTGCCGGCTTCGAGCACACACACGGTCGCGTTCTTGTCTTCGGTCAATCGGTCGGTGAGTAACGAACCTGCCGGACCTGACCCAACCACGACGTAGTCAAACTCGTCGACCATGTCGATGCATCCTTAAGATCCCTCCCCCACGACGCGCTGGCGATCAACAATCGGCAAGTATAATAACGTTTCGCCAACAAGGGGCGACGCACATCGCTTCGGCAAAACGACTTGATGATAGTCGATCAAGATTTCTTGCTGGTCACGACTTGGCTGGAACCAAACGCTCCAGCGGGAATGAGCGCAGCCTGATGCGGGCCATCGTCGTACACGAAACCGGTGGCCCCGACGTGCTTCGCAAAGAGACGGTGCCGAGGCCGACACTCGGCGCCCGCGATGTGCTTATCCGTATTGCTGCCTGCGGGGTTTGCACGCTCGATGTCGTCACGCGCAACGGCACTTATCGGCGCGGTGTCGAGCTACCGCTGATTCCCGGTCACGAGATCGCGGGAAGCGTTGAGCAGGTCGGCGCCGATGTGCGCGGCTGTCGCGTCGGCGACCGTGTTGCGACGACGCAGCGCTACCGCATCTGCGGTAGATGCCGCTATTGCCGTGGAGGCCAGGAAACCCTATGCGCCGAGCGGCGCTTTCTCGGGCAAGCCATGATGGGCGGCTACGCCGAATACGTTGCGGTGGAGGAAGACAATATCGCCGTGATTCCGCCCGGCGTGCCGGATGAGCACGCGGCGATCGCGGCTTGCGCTATCGGCACAACGCTGAACGCGGTGCGCGATGTTGGCCGGGTGCGCCTAGGTGAGCGCGTGCTCGTGACGGGCGCGGGTGGGGGTTTAGGCGTACACGCCGTCCAAATGGCGCGGCGTGCCGGCGCGCAGGTAGTCGCACAAACCAGTTCGCGGTCCAAGGCGGCGCTGCTGGCCGATATCGGAGCGCACGAGGTGCTCGTGACCGCGCGCGATGAGGATTTCTCCCGGCGCGTACTGACACTGACCGAAGGTGCCGGCGTGGATGTGCTGATCGACAACGTGGGTACGCCGCTGTTCAACGCCATGCGGCGCAGCCTTGCCATCAACGGCCGTTGGGTATTGGTCGGTCAGGTGAGTGGCGATTTCGTGCCGTTCAATCCGGCACAGTTGTTTCTGCGCAACCAATCGATGCTCTCGGTGCACAGCACTACGCGGGCACAATTGGAGGACGCGCTGAAACTCATCGCGCGCGGCGATATTCGACCCGTGATTGCGGGTGTGCATGACCTCGAAGAGATCGACGAGGTTCACGCGAGGATGGAATTGGGCAGCGTAGCGGGCCGTATCGTTGTGCGGCCTAGCGCGAAAACAAATCAGTGAAGAAACGCATGCGCCTTGGAGCGAACATCGGTGTAATCGGCACTGCGATCCATGCGCCGCGCGATGCCAAGCAATGCTCGCTCGAGGAGGCGATGTACGCGGTGACGCGCGCCGCGCTGCTGGATGCGGCACTTACCATCGACGAAATCGACGGCATCGTCGTTGCCGCCAACGACCAACTCGACGGGCGCGCGATCTCGATCATGATGGCCTCCGGCTCCGTGGGTGGCGTCGGGCGCGATATCTTATCCACACCATCGGCAGCCGAGCATGCATTCGTGCTGGGTGCGTTGCGTATTGGCTCGGGTCAGTTCCGCACGCAACTCGTCGTGGCGTGGAGTCCGACAGAGGCTACATCAGTCGCCGATGCGCTGAAGCTCGGCACGGATCCTTACTTTCACCGAGCGCTGCCGCTCGGCGAGCTTTCGGCGAGCGCTTTGCAAGCCGTCGCGTTGGAAAACACGGTGCCGGGGCTGCGTGATATCGCAGTTGGCGTCGTGGCCAAAAATCGTGCCCAGGGCGTTCTCGCCTATCCCGATCGCGCGCCGATGCCGGTGGAGAAGGCATGGATCGCAGGCGGCAGACCGAAGTGCTGGCCCTTGACAGAAGGTATGGTTGCACCACCCGGCTACGGTTTAGTGGCGCTGGTGCTTGCGGACCGTGGATTCATCACCGAGCACGGTTCGGAAGCACCAGCATGGATCCACGGCATGGGCTGGGCAACCGAGCCGGGTTTTCTCGGCGATCGGGATCTTGCGCAACTGCCTTCCCTCACAAGCGCCGCGCGGCAGGCCTATGCGGCCGCCGGCATTGAAGATCCGGTGTGCGCTTTCCAGGTTGCCGAGCTATCCGATGCCACGGCTTACCAGGAGCTGATTGCTTACGACGCGTTGGGTCTGTGTGGTCGCGGGCAGTGGGCCGAGGCTGCGCGCAGCGGTCGCTTCGCACGCGGGGGTGCACTGCCGGTCAATCTTTCGGGGGGCGCGCTCTCGTTCAATCCAATCTATTGCGCCGGATTGGTGAGCGTCGCCGAGGCGGCAAACCAGGTGCGCGGCCGCGCAGGACATCATCAAACAAAGCCTGTCGTGCGAGCGCTCGCCCACGCCGCGAGCGGCTTTGCTATGCAATACAACACGGTTGTCGTATTCGGCAGCGAACGGCCCGAGGTGCGGCAATGAGGGCGCCCCGGGTCGGCATCATCGGGATCGGGCAATCTCAATTCCGAGCGCGGCGCGACGATGCAAACTATCCGGAGTTGGTACGCGAGGCGGTGGCACTCGCGCTCGCCGACGCCGGGCGCGATCTCGAGGACATCGAGGCCGTGGTGTACTCGCTGGCACCGGATGCATTGCTCGGCATCGGCAATGCCGAGCGCCTCGGAGTGGACGCAGTGGGCGCGCGCAACAAGCCCTTTATGCGCATCAACACCGGCGGCTCCACCGGGCTGTCATCCGTCGCGGTGGGCCACGCCCACGTTGCGGCCGGAGTCTCTGATCTAGTGTTGGTGGCGGGTGCGGACAAAGTGGGTGAAAGCGGCGACTCGCAGACCATCCTCAACAAGATATGGGATCCCGTCTACGAGCGGCAGCTACCACTCGGCACCATCACCATGCTGGCCATGTCGGCCGTGCGCGCCATCAAGAAATACGGCATGACCGAAGAAGACATGGCGCGGATCACGGTCAAGAACCGCACTCACGGCGCGCTCAATCCCAATGCGCACTTGCGCAAGCCGGCGACGATCGAGGACGTGATGGCTTCGCGCTATATCGCCTGGCCCATCAAGCTGCTCGATGCCTGCCCGCAATCGAGCGGCGGCTGCGCCATGGTCCTGGCCAGCGAACGCTACATTCGCGCAAACCGGCTGGACGCCGTGTGGCTCACCGGTGTCGCACATTGTTCGGAAAGCTACTACCTCGGCGATCGCATGGGCAAGAATTTCGTCGCTGATCACGCCGATGCGCACGCGCTCGCCGCCTCCTTCGCGCGGGCTTATCGCATGGCCGGCATCAAGGATCCCGCCAACCAGGTACACGCCGCCGAGCTATATGCGCCGTTTTCGAATACGGAGTTTCACGCCATCGAGGCAGCAGGGCTCGCCGAGCGCGGAAAGTCCATGGCGATGTTGCACGAGGGTGAGTTCTATATCGGCACTCGCACCGCGGTCAATCCATCGGGCGGCACCTTGTGTACCAATGCCATCGCGGTGTCGGCCATGGTGCGTGTAGCGGAAGCCGCACTGCAGGTTTGGGGACGCGCCGGACAACATCAACAGCCCGGCGCGCGCATCGCGATCGCCAGCGGCAACGGCGGCGATCATCAGTTTTTCGGTACGGCCGTCGTCGAGGCATAGAAGACAGGAGAGCTAGAAGTGGATTTGTTGACGCGCAAAGAATACTGGAACATCGGCTACGAGCACGCGCTCGGAGAAACCGCGAGCTGGTTCTTCGTGCAGATTCGCGATCATGCCAAGTTGTATGGGCGTCGCTGCCCCAAGTCCGGCCGAGTGCTGGTGCCGCCGCGGTCGTTCTCGGATCAAACTCTCGAGCAAACAACCGACTGGGTCGAAGTGGGACCACGCGGGTGCATCGAGACCTTCACCATCGTGTACGAGCCCTTTAAGACGCTGCCCGATCCCCCCTACGCCTTCGGCTTCGTGCTGTTGGACGGCGCCGACACTGCACTGGGAGGCTACTTCCGAGGTGTCGAGCTGTCCGATCCGGCTAAGGCAGCAGAGCACCTCAAGGTCGGCACACGCGTGGTTACGCGCTTCGCCGAGCAACGTAAGGGTGAGGTCCTCGACTTCTGGTTCGACGTGGACAATTCCCGATAGCAATGCGCGCACCGTATAGCCGAAACCTGTTCGACTTGCTGTGTGAGCAAGCTGAGCGCTATTCCGAGCAGTTGGCCGTTATCTGCGAAGAGGCGAGCATTAGCTACCCGGATCTCCTGCAACGTGCAAACCGCATCGCCTCCGGATTGCGCGCAGCCGGCGTGCAGCGCGGCGATCGCGTCGCGCTGCTTATCAACAATCGCATCGAATGGATCGAGATCGTTCTCGGCGCCTCGGCGATCGGAGCTACCGCGGTACCTTTCAGCACGTGGTCGAAGCGGCGCGAGATCGACTTTCTGCTTGCTGACTCGGGTGCGCGTATGCTGTTCTCGCTCGATGCGTTCGCCGATCAGGACTACGCCGCGGACTTGAGCGAGCTAATTCCAGAGCTACATACGGCTCCGCCTGGCCAGTGGCGCTCGGCGCGTTACGCAAAATTGGAAGCTGTCGTCTTGGTCGGCAACCGCGCACTCGCAGGCGCCTCGTCTTACACGGCTTTTCCGGATTCCCTCGATTCCACTCAGTTGCCGCCACCCGGCGAAGGCGCTCGCGCGCAAGACGATGCGCTGGTACTTTACACCTCGGGGTCGACCGCCTATCCCAAAGCAGTGCCGCTCTCCCATGGACCGATGATCGAGAACGGTTTCAACATCGGAGAGCGGCAGGGTTTGCGGCCGGGCGACCGCGTGCTGTTGGCGCCTCCGTTGTTTTGGTCCTACGGCTCCGCGAACGCGATGTGCGCCACTTTCACGCACGGCGCAACCCTGGTGCTGCAGGGCCGCTTTGAGCCTGCGGAGGCGATCGCCCTTATCGAGCGTCACGCTTGCACGGCGATCTACACCTTGCCGGCGATGACGAGCGCAATGCTTACCGACGCGGCGTTTCGTCCGGAGCGCACGGCCAGCTTGCGCACCGGCGTCACCATCGGCAGCCCGCAGGATATCGTCATGGCCGCCGAGATTCTCGGTGCGCGCGAGATTTGCAACGTCTACGGGCAAACCGAATCCTACGGAAACTGCTCGGTGACGTGGCACAACTGGCCGCTAGCACGCCGCAAGCAGGTGCAAGGACCGCCACTTCCCGGCGTGACGATCCGAATTGTCGATACTGAGCGCGGCCGACCACTGACGCAGGGAGAGGTTGGCATGATCGAAGTCAAGGGCTATCTCACACGAGGCTACGACGGTGCCAGCGCGGAGCAAAACGCGAGTGCCTTCACGGAAGACGGGTTCTTCCGCACCGGCGATCTAGGTCGCCTCACGGCGGAGGGCGATCTGCAGTTTGTCGCCCGCGATTCCGAAATCATCAAGCGCTCGGGAATCAACATCGCGCCGGCGGAGATCGAGGAGCTGTTGCGCCAGCATCCGGACGTAGCGCTTGCGGGCGTGGCGGGCGCGCCCGATCAGGCCTTGGGGGAAATCATCGTGGCATTTGTCGTTCCGGCGCGCGGCGCCGTAGTCACAAGTGAGGCGCTGCGCGCCCATTGCCGCGCCCTGGCCGCAAACTACAAGACTCCGGATCGCATCGAGATTTGCGAGGCGCTGCCCGCCACGCCGACCGGCAAGTTGTTGCGGCGTGTATTGAAGCGCATGGCGATCGCGTCCGTGCAAGGAGCCGCATAGATGGCGAAAGAAGCGTGGGGGCGCTGGGGCGCCGAGGACGAGCGCGGAGCGCTTAATCTTGCCGGACGCGACGAAGCGAAGCGAGCGGCCGCTCTTGTCCGAACCGGCCAAGTGATAAGCCTTGCGCAACCGCTCTCTCCGAAGACGCCGATGCCCGCTCACCGCGTGCCGATGCAACACTTCATGGGACGCGACGGGGGTGACTACGCCGCGGGCGCCAAGCGTCCCGGCGGATTTCAATTCGCTGAGGACACGCTGGTGCTGCCGCTGCATTTGGGGACGCACGTCGACGCCCTGTGCCACGCCTGGCATGACGATCAGCTCTACAACGGCTTCCCTTCGGCTGGAATCCGCAGTACCACGGGCGCGGCGCGCTGCGCGGTCGACAAACTCGGCCCCATCGTCGCGCGCGGCGTGCTGCTCGACATCTGCGCACTCGCAGGTGCGCCGCTGCCGCTCGGCAAGGCAGTCACGCTAGAGATGCTTGAAGCGGCTCAAGAACGTGCTCGAATTTCAGTACACACCGGTGACGTCGTGTGCTTGCGCACCGGATGGCTCGAGTCCATGCTCGCGAGTCCAAACTACTACGACGGTGAGCCGGGACTAGACCTCGATGCCGCTCTTTGGCTTGCGGCACGCGGCGTGTCCGCGGTCGGCGCCGACAACTTCGCCATCGAAGCGATTCCGTTCCCTTCCGGCGAAGTGTTTCCCGTGCACCAATGCCTGTTGCGCGAATACGGCGTGCCGTTGATCGAGGGACTGGTGCTCGCCCCACTCGCGCAAGCGGGCACGAGCGAGTTTCTGTTCGTCGCCGCCCCGCTGCCGATCGCGGGCGGCACCGCGAGTCCGCTCGCACCCGTGGCCGTACTTTGATCGGGTTGGATCCCGATGGCCGGGTTACGAAGGCTAGCGCTCAGAGCCTTGGCGGGCCAACTATCGCATCGCGCGCGTGATGGGCTGATACAGTGAAGCATTTAAGCTTCAATGCTCGGGGCAAGTACTGGTCGAAACTCCGCACCACGGTACTGCGCACGCCGTCGGCCCTCTAGACCCACAGCGAGCCGAGAAGGAGACGAAAAATGATTGAAGGTTCCTGCCATTGCGGCGCCGTGCAATGGCGCTTTGAGGGTCAACCGGATGGGGCAACCGCCTGCAACTGTACGGTGTGTCGCCGCTACGGCGTACTGTGGGCGTACGACTATGAGGGTGAAGGTATCATGCTATCGGGCAAGACGCAGTCCTACGTCAGAGGCAAGGCCATCGAGTTCCACTTCTGCCCCGTGTGCGGCTGCGTGGCCTATTGGCGCGCGCAGCAGGCTAACCCTGACGGGCGCCGCCGCATCGCGGTCAATCTGCGTCTGGCCGAGCCCGAGGCTGTGGCCGACATACCGATTGATCACTTCGATGGGTTGGATTCGTTTGACGACTTACCGCGAGACGGAAAGCGCGTTGCCGATTACTGGTCTTAGGGGTTGAATAGATCGAGTCGCGTATTGAGGAAATGATCGCTACGCGGCCCTCCGGCAAGCGCGCGCCTCGTGAAACTACAGCCAGCCGAGCTTAACGCCGAACACCCGTTGCAGAATCACTACGAGCGTGAAAACGCCGAAGAACGCCGACATCACCAGCAGCAGGAGCTGTCGCCAGAGCGGCGCTTGTAGTTCGCGCGGCAAGAATTTTCGATTGACATAGAACACGTGCACACTGTACAGCGTCATCATCAAGCCCGCCATGAAAGCGCCGAGCAACACCAGCACGAGCGGCTGAGCGAGATTGATCGCGACGCAGCCCCAAAGCACGAAAATCACAAGGATCGAGTAGTAGATCTTGCGCACATCGCCTTTGGATAGCTCACGGATGCGCCGATTGCTGGTCCAGAGAATATCGGTGACCGTGCGCGATAGCGTATCCAGCACCGCAAGCTGCGTGCTGTAGAGAATCCAGAAACCGGTGAGCAGCGTGCCCCACCAAAGCACGTGACCGGTGGTGGTGCCGAGTCCGCCGAAGGCTGCGGAGATGCCCTCGGCCTGACGTACCGCCACCGCCATGCCTTCGATCTTTATGCCGGGCGCGATGAACTGTACCGTCATCATGGCGGGTAGCCCCATGCCGAGGAAACAGCCGAGGGCAAACACCCAGCCTTGGTCAAAGCGCAAGTACCGCCACCATAGGCGAAACTTCGCGACGTTCTCCGGTGTCGGGTCGAACACCTTACCCGTTGCCGCCAGCTCAACCTTATGGCCGCCGACCACAGCAGGAATAAAGCCGACTTTGGCACCCATGCCCATTCCCGTGTCGCGCACCCAATTGGTGACCGTCAGATTGCCCAGCCCTCCCGATCCGGCATAGGCTGCGAAACCCGCCAGCATCAGCAGGTCGGCGCCCTTCGGCAGCAAGCCCATAAGCTCGCCGGTGCTCGGACTTCTGATGTAATACGCCCCGCCGCCGAGAAACCCGGTGATCACCGTGACCCAGGTCTTCCAACTCACGAAGCCCACGCAGATGATGATCAGGAAGCCCAAAATCCAAATCACCATCGCCCACTCGGCGTATTCGAGCGCCTGCTGTACCTTGCGGCCAAGCAGGAACAGCGCAAGCGAAGCGAAGAAGGTGACATAGCCCCAGAACAGGACTTGACCTGCATGCTGCGGTCCGGGCACGCCGCCGATGATCGCGGCAACGATAGCGGTGGCCGCGGAAGCGGCCCAGCCGGGCCAGCCGAGTTGCAAGAACCCCAAGATCGAATAGACCCAGCCCCAAAACGCAGGACCGGGCTTGGTGCGCATGAAACCGCTCATGATCGGCTCGCCGGTGTAGAGCGTATAGCGGCAAGCTTCCTCGTTGAACACCCATTGCAGCAGAATCGACGCCGTGGCGACCCACAGCAGCGCAGCGGTGAACTGCGCGGTCACACTCGGGCCGATTAGCCATTCGCCGCTACCGATCGCGCCCCCGAGAATGATTGCGCCGGCGCCGGTGACTCGCACAGCATTGCGCAAGTTGTATTTGGGCGGCGCATCGAGTTCTGCCACCTCCCAGGGCGGCAGTTTGCCGGCAGCGATTGTTCGAACGGCACGATTGGAAGGCGCGATTGACGATTGGGCCATTTCTTTCCTCCTCCAAGTCCAAACGCTTCCCGGTCGTCGGATCAGAAGTCGTTCTATTCTTTCCGAGCGCCGACACTCCTACCTTTCCGAACGCCGCTTTCAAGCCCTCGCACGAAGCTCTGCCTGTCGCACGCCCAGCAGCGTTCCGCTACGTCATACGTGCGGAAGCACTTCCTCGGCCGCGAGCCGCATTGCGCTCTCGACATGCTCCTTAGCGATACCGCCGATATTGAACCAAAGCACGAACTCGGTAATGCCAAGCCGCTCCCTCAGGTCCTTGAGCTTTGTGACGCACGTCTGCGGGTCGTCGGCGATGCAGGCGCGGAA
>CAZILI010000013.1:0-9861 GCA_964539965.1 uncultured Burkholderiales bacterium
GTTCATATGCTCAAGTTACCTCAGCAGCTTACGCTGGCAGCGCTGCCGTTGGCTTTCGCGGCCTTCACGGCGCCGAACGCTCTCGCCGGCTCGTCTGCCGCTGAAATCAAGAATTGCGCGCCGGAAAACTGGTGCTTCTACCACCGTACGGTGGATTCCGCGTGGCGGCACAGCCCGCTGAAGGAAATCAATGCGAGTAACGTCAAGAATCTACGTCCGGCGTGGATCTTCCAGCCGGGCAACGTTCGCATGGGCTTCCACAGCACGCCGCTCGCCATCGACGGCATGCTGTACGTTGCGGTGAACCCGTCGAACGTGTGGAAGTTGGACGGCAAGACCGGCGAGCGCGTCTGGACCTACGAGCCGAAGATGGAAGAGGCCGTGGTCGCTCGTTCGTTCTTCGCCCATACGCGTGGTTTGGCGGTCGGTGACGGCCGGGTGTACATGGGCCAAGCCGACGGCAAAATCGTGGCGCTCAACGAGAAAGACGGCAAGGTGATCTGGGAGAAGCAGATCGTCAACTCCAAGAAGGACACCGTCGGCTTCAGCGGCGCTGCGACCTTCGTCAACTCCGATCTGATGGTCATCGGCCAAAACGGCGGTGAGTACCCGATCGAAGGCAAAATCTTCGGTATCGATCCGAAGAACGGCGAGATCAAGTGGACTTTCTACACGACCGGCCGTGGCGATGAGAAGGCGCTTAAGACCTGGCGTGGCGACTCGTGGAAGTATGGCGGCGGCGGCTCGTGGCAGCCCGGCACAGTCGACTACGACAACAACCAGATCTTCATGGGTACCGGAAACCCCAACCCCGACTATGACTACTGCGGTGACAAGTGCCGTGATACGAACGCCGAGGGCTGGCGCTCGGGCGATGGTCTGTACACCTCTTCGACGGTCGCGTTGGATTTGGCCTCCGGCAAGTTGAACTGGCACTTCCAAGAGGCTCATGCCGACCCGTATGACTACGACGCCGCACCCGGTGAGTACGTCATTCTGGAAGGCGGCAAGCTCGTGCTGCATCCCGGCAAGAACGGGTTCAATCATGTCCATGAGCGCAAAGGCGGCAAGCCGGTCGCGGTCTATCCCGACATGAAGAACTTCAACTGGACGAAGGGCTACAACATCGAGAAGGGTGAATGGGAAAACATGCTGTGGCCGCTGCCCGGCAAGAAGACCCTGGTTTGCCCGGCGATCGACGGTGGTCATAGCTGGCAAGCCGGCAGCTACAGCCCGAACACGAAGTTGTTCTATCGCGTAGCGCAAGAGTGGTGCATGAACTTGACCGTTCAGCCCAAGGAAGGTGGGACGACCATCACCGCCGGCGCGCAGAACCGCGTGCTCGAGCCTTTCGTGCAGGCGTTCATGAGCGCGGAATGGGTTGGTGCTGATCCACCCGGGGACAAGAACCATGGTCGTCTGACGGCGCGCGATCCGGCCACCGGTAAGCTCGCTTGGGAGAAGCGTTTCGACCTGATCCCGCACTCGACCCTGGTTAGCACCGGCGGAGACCTGCTGTTCATGGGAACGACCGACGGCTATATCCTCGGCTTGGACGCCAAGACCGGCAACGAGCTTTGGAAGTTTAACGTCGGCTCCGGCGTGCACGGCGGCGTCATCTCCTACGGCGCAGGCGGCAAGCAATACATCGCGGCCGCAACCGGTCATGGCACCTATGTGGGCGGCGCGATTCAGGCCCTCAACAAGGACAAGATCGGAAGCATGAAAGACAGCATGGCGTTGGTGGTGTTTGCTCTGCCGTAGCCTGTGCTCTCATTACCCTGGGCGGAGAGCTACTACCGCCTAGGGTAGTCGGGCTTAATCGACATGCCCCAATCGAGGTACGCTTCGGCGCGCTTCGTTTTGGGGCGTGCTATTCTGTGGCTAAGATTATTTCGGTTTCGATGGGACAATGAAAACTAAAGCATGGATAGGATTGGTACTCGGGCTTGCGGCCCCCTTCGCTGCGTTGGCGGCAGACGAGCCCGCCCCAGCACCGGTAAAGGTCGAGTCATCCAATCCTTTGTCGGGTGACAAAGAGGCGATCGACCTCGGTCGACGGTTGTTTGGGGATTGGTGTTCTGTCTGTCACGGCGTGAAGGCCAACGGCGAGTCGCGCTTCGGAGCTTATGCCGCCAACCTCACCAAGTTCTGGCGTGGGCACAAGGAGTTTACCCAGATTGTCAAGAACGGACGGACCGGTCAATTGGGCATGATGCCTCCGTTCGGCAAGGCGCCGGACTATTTGGTGCTGGATGACGATAGCATCAACAAGATCGGCGCGTTTTTGGAAACCCTGGCAGTGGAAGGAGCGAATTGGAAATGAGTATTGGTCGGACGCTTCGGTATTTGGCAGCGGGCTTGATGGGCATGGCGCTGGCGGCCGCGACGTCGACGCGCGCCGGCGAGACCCTCACGACTCTTAAGGAAGACATCTTCATCTGTATTTCGCCGCAAGTGTACGACGAGGCGATGGCCAAGGTGCGTGCTCTTAACGGACAAGATCTCGAGCCGCTCAAGAAAGAGCTCGCCGAGAAGAAGCAATGCATGTTCGTCGACGCGAAGATGGTTGATGATCTCATGGCGCCGTTTGCCGTCGTGTTGGAGCGTGATGGCAGCAAGGTCCGCGTGCAGTTCATCCTGCAAGACAGAAGGCGGATCGAGCTACTGCATCGCCTCATCAACCGCATGGTGCTGGTCGGCTGGACCGACGAAGCCAACCTCACTCCCAAGCAAATCTTGTAGAGACCGGGCAAGGGCCGCGCACAGCGAGAGCGCGCGGCCCTTGAATTCGCCGCACCCGACGCGAGTCTTCGTGAGTGAAATGCCGGCCCTGCAAGCGCGGCGGCCGCTCGCGCGTATGGTAGTATGCCTCCCCAATGTCCGAGTACCAGGCACTCACTAATTTGCTGTCACGCGTCGCGCGTCGATTGCGATTGACGCGTGCGCTGCGAGAGGGAGTGTCCTGCCTGTCGTGGTTGCTCGCCGGATTGGTCGCCTACAGACTACTGCATGCCGTCATCGGGTCGCAGGCGGTCATGAGCGCCCTCAGGCTGTTGTTCACTTTGGCGGGCTTGGCCGTGATCGCGTGGTTCACCTGGCGCGCCATGGCGAGAGTAAGCCTGCCGCGTGCGGCCGCGGCCGCCGACACTCAGGCCGCGCTCAACGACGAGCTCAAGACGGCGTACTGGTTTTCAACGAACTCCACTCGCACCGCGTTCGTCGAGGTGCAGTTGCTGCGGGCGCATGAGACTGTGCAGCGCTTACGGCCACGCGAAGTGGTCCCGATCGGGCTCCCTCGCCGTGCGGCGATTGCTGTGCTCGCGCTCGCGGCGATCGCAGTGGCTCTCACCTGGATCTCGCCGAGGTGGAGCGCGAGTGGCCTCGCGGCATTCGCTGCCGGCGAACCGCCGACGCGGTCTTCGCTTTCCCGAGCGCAGCCGGCCAAGCGTACCGACGCGTTGACCCAAGGCGCATCCGAGGAAATGCAGCAAGAGGTAGCTGAGGCCTCGCGCGCAGCTGCGACGGCAGACGAGCACACTCAAGAGGGCAAGCCGGCGCAGGCGGGAGACCCCAAGCACAAGCCGACCGGACAGCGATTGGAGGCGGTGGCCGCGCTCGCCCTGCCGCGTCGCGAGAGTGACCCCGGTGTCAGAGCGCCGAAGGCCGGCGAAGTCAAGCAACCGGTACAGGTTGGCAATGAGGCGATCGCGACGACCGCCACATCGCATTCCTCGGCTGCGGCCGAAAGCGACAAGAGCATCGGTGAGACCACGCGCACGCTAGAGAACGTGCTGGACCAGTTCACCGAGTCGAAGCGAAGCACGCAGGACGGCGGCGGCGAGAACGCGATGGAAGGCGGCGCGGAGGCGAAAGAGAAAGAGGGCGACAGCAACAAGGACGCGCCGGTGCAGCAGAACATCACCACGGGCGGTCAGGATCAAACCGAGGGCGCTCCCGTTCCAGCGCACGGGCAGAGACAGACCGAAGCCTCTCAGGGCAAGGGGCAGGGCTTGCCCGCTTCGGGCTCGAGCGACGCCCAGGGCGGGCCGCCTCCGGAGTTCGCCACTCTAACGACCAGCGGCGGCGCCGGAAGCCAAAAGGCGAAGCCCGGTGTGGAGATCAAGGCCAAAGCGACCGAGGAGCAGCCCACTCTGATCGATACACGCCTTCAAGGTCATCTGCGACGCGTCGAAATCGAAGATCGAGCTACCGACAAGAGCGCCTCTGCCGGTGACCAATATTTTGCGCCTACGCAAGCCCGCAGTGCGGAACTCGACTATCAAGGTGGAAGCGCGCGGTCGCGTCACGTCGATGAAGCAGGAATCGACGGCGAGCGGGTGCCACTTGCCTATCGCAGCGCCGTCAAGGAGTACTTCCTGAAGTTGCGGCAAAAAGAAAAGTAGAACTCGTCGTGCCCATACCTCGCCTGTGGCCGCACGCCCCGCTCGCGCGTGCCTGAGCTAGTCGTCACCGAATATTGGCCCCTGTGGGGGTTCGCGGCGCTGCCGATCGTCTGGTTTCTTGCCGGTCGTCATCGAACCGATCTTTCGCGACGGCGCATGCTTGCGGTCGCCGCACTGCGTTCGATGGCGATCGTGCTGGTGGCGCTCGCGCTGACCCAGCCGAGGCTGATCGAGCGCGAGCGCGACCCCTCGGTGGTGTACGCGCTCGACGTATCGAGCAGCGTGTCGCCGGCATTCATTCGCTCTTCGCTGGAGTCGATTCGCGCAGCGAACGCGAGCGGCAAGCCGGCCCAGGCGCGCTACGTCGTGTTCGCCGAGCACGCACGGCTGCTCGACTCGCTTGAATCGGTTAGTACCGTGCCCATCGCGCGCGCAGGCGCCGGCAATGATCGGAGCGCGATTGCGCAAGACGCGACCAACTTGGAAGCGGCGGTCGAGTTGGCGCTGTCGGGATTTGCGCCGAACCATCCCAAGCGGCTGGTGTTGTTCTCCGACGGCAATCAGACCGCGGGCGACGTGTGGCGCGCTTTGCCGAGCTTGCGTGCGCAGAACGTTCGCGTGTTCACCGTACCGGCTAAGCCCGCCGTCCAGCGCGACGCAAGGGTCTTGAGCATAGAAGTACCGCTGGGCCTGCGCGAGCAGGAGCCGGTCACGGTAAAGGTGCGTGTCAATTCGCTTAGCGAAACCCCTGCGCGCGTCGAACTGCTGGTGGGCGAGGAGCGCGCCGGTATGCAGAGCGCCGTGCTGCAGCCCGGGCAGAACTTGTTCGTTTTCCCCACCCAATTTTCTCAGCGCGGCGCCAACCGCGTCACGGCGCGGGTGAGCGCGCAAGACGACGAATGGCGCGACAACGACGCGCGTGCGGAGATCGCCTGGATCGATGCCAAGCCGAGAGTCCTGTACGTCGAGGGCGTGCCACAGCACGCGCGCTACTTGCGCGAGGCATTGCAGGCGCAAGGGATCGACGTCTCGTTGGCCGCCGCGGATCGGTTCACGCAGCAATTGGCCGGCGTCGATGCCGTAATCGTGAGTGACGTTCCGGCGAGCGCATTCGATGTGGCCGCCTCGCGTCGCCTGGAAGCGTTCGTGCGAGAAGGCGGCGGCCTGCTGTTCGCCGCGGGCGAGAGCAGCTATGGTGAGCGCGGCTTCGCCGACAGCGCGTTCGAGCGTCTGCTGCCGGTACAGTTCGAAGGCAAGCGCAAGCGCAAGGAACTCGACCTGGTGCTGCTCATCGATCGCTCGTTCAGTATGGGAGGGCGCAAGCTCGGCTTCGCCAAGGCCGCGGCGCGCGCCACCTTGGACTTCTTCGACGAGCGGCATCGGCTCTCGATCGTGAGCTTCGATTCGACTTTGGAGGACAAGCTGCCGCTGCACGAGGTGGGTAACAAGAGCCGCGCAGAGAAGCTCATCGACGAGATGTTCGCCGCCGGGCAGACCAACATCTTCACGGCTCTTTGGTATGCGCACCGCTTGCTGGAGGATTCGACGGCCAAGACTAAGCACGTGATCTTGCTGTCTGACGGTCAGAGCGGTAGGCCGTCGGAACTGGACCCGGAGGTCGTGAGCGCAAAGGCAATGGCCACGTTAGCGGCCCGGCGTGAGGCGCGCGGCGCTGCCGCCGCTCCGGCGGGTGCCGCAGGCGATGCGGCCGCCGTGATGGAAGGGGTAGCCGACACGACAGCGCTCTTCGCCGACGCCGGCATTACCTTGTCGACCGTCACGATAGGCGAGGATCCGAATTTGGAAGTCATGTCGGCACTGGCGGAGGGCGCCAAGGGCAGAAGCTACGTGGCGCGCGACGACGCGGAGATCCCGTCCTTGTTCGTGGCCGAGACCAAGCGATTGACCGGAGAGGCGGTAGTCGAGAAGCCGTTTCGGCCGCTGGTCAAGTCTCAGTCCAGTGCGCTGGCCGGACTGGATCTGGCCGCAGCACCGGCATTGCGCGGCTACGTCATTACTAAGCCCAAAGCCTTCGCCGAGGTGTTGCTGGAGGCCAAAGATCAGCATCCATTGCTCGTGCAGACGCACTACGGCCTCGGCAAGACGGTGGCGTTTCTGTCCGATGTGAAAGACCGCTGGGCTGCGGACTGGCTCAGATGGCCAGGGTACGGCAAACTGTGGGCTCAACTGGTGCGGACCAGCACACGTCGCGAGACCGCAGAGGACCGCTCCTTGACCGTTAGCCGCGAGCGGGGACGAGCGGTGGTGAGCTTGACCCTATTGACGCCAGAGGGGGAGTACCGCAACGGGCTCGCACCGAGCGTGCAATCGGGCGCGTCGAGCGACGGCGTGCTTCTCGCCCTGCGCCAAGTCGGCCCGGGTCGCTACCAAGGCAAGGAGCCCATCCGCCCCCGGCTCGACCCTTATGCCTATTTGCCGGTCGGTCGCGAAGACTTGGCTCGGTCGGGCGGACGGGCTGTCTCGTTTCCCTTCCCGGACGAGCACGCGTTCGAGTCGCCTAACTCGGGCCTTTTGCGCGCTTTGAGCCAGCACACCGGCGGCGAGTTCGCGCCCGGAATGACGAGTGTGTTTGGCATGAAGGGAGACGACGGCCGAACGATGAGGCCGCTGTGGCACTACTTCGCCGGGGCGGCGTTAGCGGCGTTTCTCGCGGACATGGCATTGCGTCGGAAGAGATGGGGGAGAAGAGTTAAGGGAAAGACGATGAAAAATACGTAAAAACAATACAATGCGTATATTATCTTCTATGTAACATTATCCTCAGATTCGGATGATAAGGGGTCGCGAGGGCAGGTTCTTGACTTTTTACTACGAATCATTATCATTAACATGTTTGATTGGCTGTCAACACTCTTGAGCTCTTCATGTACGTTTGCATCTGCAATCAGGTTACCGATCATGAGATCCGCGAGGCCGTGCTGGACGGTGTTACACGCATGCGCGAATTGACGGTGAGACTGAACGTCGCCTCGAACTGCGGCCGCTGCGCGTCGACCGCCAAATGCATTCTCAAGGAGACGCTGCGCGAGCGGCGAGAATCCTCCGTTCTTCAGCCGATCTAGGTTCCCTAGCTTGCGGCGGTCGGCCGCCGTCGCACCGTTCTTCTACCGCGCCCGCTAGGGCGTTTTCTCCGAGCGTTCATCGGCCTGCCTTATAATCGCACTCCCGGCTTACGCCTCACTCGGAGAGAGTTGATGCAAGGCGACAAGAAGGTTCTGCAGTACCTCAACAAGGTTCTCACCAATGAACTGACCGCTATCAATCAGTATTTTCTGCATGCGCGGATGTTCAAGAACTGGGGACTCAAAAAGCTCGACGAGCATGAGCACAAAGAGTCGATCGACGAGATGAAGCACGCCGACAGACTCATCGAGCGCATCCTATTCCTGGAGGGGCTGCCGAACTTGCAGGATCTCAACAAGCTACTTATCGGCGAGAACGTAGCGGAGGTGCTCAAGTGCGATTTGAAGCTCGAGCAAACCGCACATCCGGTTCTCAAGGACGCCATCGCCCACTGCGAGAAGGTGGGCGACTATGTCACGCGCGAGCTATTCGAATCGATCCTGGAGAGCGAGGAAGAGCACATCGACTGGCTGGAGACGCAACTCGAACTGATCCAGAAAGTCGGCTTGCAGAACTACACGCAATCGCAGATGTAGGCCCTAACTGGGGTTTGCTTCGAGGACGCGACGGCCGCCGTTGAAACGAGCCGACCAGTATTGCGCGCCGAGGTCGCCGATCTCGACGTACTTACCGGTGCGCGGCGCGTGGATGAAGCGATTGTCGCCCAGATAAATCCCCACGTGCGAGAACGCTCGCTTTAGGGTGTTGAAGAACACCAAATCCCCCGGACGCAGATCCGGTTTGCGTACCGTGCGACCGATCAGACTCATCGAGTAGGCATCGTGCGGCAGGGCGATTCCGACGGCTTCTTGGAAGACATAACGCACAAACCCGCTGCAATCGAGCCCGCTCTCGGGCGTCTTGCCGCCCCATCGGTAGCGTACCCCGCTGAACGCGAGCGCGTGGATAATGAGCTCTTGCGTGTGTTCGACGAAACCTGTCGCGCTGGGAGGGTCTTGCGAAGCGCGGGGCTCGGTTTCGGCCCGCGCCTGGGTGACCAGAAAAAGCGCAAGAGTGAACAGGACAGTCTTCACGCCGGCGAGTCTACCCCAGTGGGCGCCGTCGCCCAAGTGCATGCCGTGTGAAATCATGGAATTGCGCATGTTTTCCCTGTCTCGTGTGGTTTTTTTGTCTACGAAGTGATTTCTCGGCAAGTTTGCCGGGAAGCTTAAGGGGGCGATCGGAGAATAGGCGGATTGAAACCTCTTCGCGGGTCGCGAATAATAGGCGCCTTTTCTCCCAGACCGATGAGAATCGCAGCCTACGGCACTTGGTGCTCGCCGATAACCGCTGACCGCGTCGCGGCGGGCGGCGTGCGCTTGGGCCAAATCGTGCTCCGCGGCGCCGACCTGTTTTGGCTGGAAGGGCGCCCGGCGGAAGGCGGCCGCAATGTCGTAGTCACGCTACAGGACAGAAAGTGCCGGGATCTTACGCCGCCCGGATTTAACGTGCGCAGCAGGGTGCACGAGTACGGCGGGGGCGCGTTCACGGCGTCATCCGGGGCGATATGGTTCTGCAACGATCGCGACCAGCGCATCTACGCCCAAGCGCTCGGCGGGATGCCCACCCCGCTCACGCCGCCGTCGGCTTGCCGCTATGCGGACCTCGTGCTGGACGGCGCCCGGTCGCGCTTGATCTGCGTGCAAGAAGACCACAGCGAAGGTGGGGAGCCGGCCAACTCATTGGTTGCCATACCTCTTGCGGGCGGGGAAAGCCTTCGGCTCGCTGCCGGAGCCGCGTTCTATTCCAACCCCCGCATCAGTCCGGACGGCAGGCGCATCGCATGGCTATCGTGGCGGCATCCAAACATGCCCTGGGACGGCACCGAGTTGTGGTGCGCGGAATTCGACGGGGATGGGCAACTGCGCGCTCCGGTGCAAGTCGCCGGCAGCGAACGGGAGTCCATCTTCCAGCCCGAGTGGAGTCCTCAAGGCACGCTCTACTACGTGTCCGATCGTACCGGCTGGTGGAATCTCTACCGCCAGGTCGGCGAGCGAAGCGAAGCCGTGTGCCCGCTGGCCGCCGAATTCGGTCTACCGCAGTGGGTATTCGGCCTGTCGACCTATGGGTTTGTGGACGCCGAGCGGTTACTTTGCGCGCTCGTGGAGGAGGGCGTGTCGCGCCTGGGCCTTGTCGATGCGCGCGACGGCGCGCTGCGACGCATCGAGCTTCCCTACACGGACATCGGCTACCTGGGCGTCTCGGGCGAGCGCGCCTACTTCATCGGCGGGGCTGCGGATCGACCCGATGCGGTGGTGCAATTCGATCTGCAGAGCGGTCGCCACACGGCCGTTCGGCAATCGACCGAGTT
>CAZILI010000013.1:9871-21670 GCA_964539965.1 uncultured Burkholderiales bacterium
CACGAAGCCGTCGTTGCCGCTCGACATGTCGTACCTAGCAATTCCGCAAACCGTCCGCTTCGGCAACGCGCGAGGCGAATCCGTCCAGGGGTTCTTCTACCGCCCGGTCAATGCCGAGTTTGCCGCGCCCGCCGACGAGAAACCGCCCCTCATCGTAGTCAGCCACGGCGGTCCGACCTCGGCGAGTTCGACCGCACTCAAGCTCGGCATTCAGTTTTGGACCAGCCGCGGCTTCGCCGTGCTCGACGTGAACTATAGCGGCAGCACCGGCTTCGGCCGCGCCTATAGGCAGCGACTGGACGGTCAGTGGGGTCTGCTGGACGTCGCCGACTGCGTCGCCGGCGCGCAGCATCTCGCGCGAGTGGGCGAAGTCGATGGCGACCGGTTGGTGATTCGCGGCAATAGCGCGGGCGGCTACACGACCCTTTGCGCGCTCACGTTCTACGATTGTTTCAAAGCCGGAGCGAGCTATTACGGCGTCAGCGATCTCGTCGCGTTGGCGCGCGACACGCACAAGTTCGAGTCGCGCTATCTCGATCGCCTGGTCGGACCGTACCCGGCACGTGAGGATCTTTATCATGCGCGCTCGCCGATAGAATTCGTCGACCGGCTCAAGGTGCCGGTGATCTTTTTGCAGGGCTTGGAAGACAAGGTCGTCCCGCCGAATCAAGCGGAATTGATGTTTTCTGCGCTGCGCAGCAAGGGCGTGCCGGTTGCTTATCTGCCGTTCGAGGGCGAACAGCACGGTTTTCGGAGCGCGTCTACCTTGAAACGCGCACTCGAGGCGGAGTTGTATTTCTACGCGAGGGTGTTCGGTTTTTCGCCCGCCGATTCGATCGAGCCGGTGCATATCGAGAACCTGGCCGATTGATGCACGACCTGGAGGCGGTATTCGCGGCCGATGGTGCGCTGGCGCGCGCTATTCCGGGCTATCGTCTGCGCGCTCAGCAAATCGAGATGGCGCGCGCCATCGCGGCGGCGATCGAGGGCGCGCGCCTATTCATCGCCGAAGCCGGCACCGGCACCGGTAAGACCTTCGCCTACCTGGTACCGGCGTTGCTCGCGCGCGGCAAAGTCATCATCTCCACCGGCACCAAGACGCTGCAAGATCAGCTCTATCTGCGTGACCTTCCGACGGTGCGCGCGGCGCTGGCGATTTCGGTGACCGCGGCGCTGCTCAAGGGGCGCGCCAACTACGTATGCCACCACCACCTCGAGCGCACGCGTGTGGAGGGCCGCTTCCTGGGCCGCGATGAAGTAGACGATCTGCACCGAGTGATGCGCTTCGCGCTTGCGACTCACTCGGGCGACAAGGCGGAGTTGGCCGACGTGCCGGAGGACGCTTCCATTTGGCCGCGAGTGACCTCCACGCGCGAGAACTGTCTCGGACAGGATTGCGCTTTTTACAAGGAGTGCTTCGTCATGCGCGCGCGCAAAGCCGCGCTCGATGCCGATGTCGTCGTCGTGAATCATCATCTGTTCTTCGCCGATATCGTGTTGAGAGAGGAAGGGGTGGCGGAGTTGCTACCCGCCTGCAACACGGTGATTTTCGATGAGGCGCATCAGTTGCCCGAGGTCGCGACCTTGTTTTTCGGCGAGAGTCTGTCTACCGGGCAACTTCTCGAGCTGGTCCGAGAAACGCGCATCGAAGCGGCTCGCTTGGCGGGCGAGTCTAGCGAACTCTCGGCAGCGCTCGAGCGGTTGGATAAAGCGGCGCGCGACGTGCGCCTGAGCGTGCCGCTGCCTGGCGGTCGCATGGCTGCCGCTCAGCTGGAGCGCCAGGCGGGCTTTGCGGCAGCGCTAGAGGCTTTGCGCGCGGCGCTCAGCGAATTCGTCGAGGCCACCGACCGCCAGCGCGAACGCAGCGAGGGCCTGCAGAATTGCTTCGAGCGAGGGACGCGTTTGCTCGCCGGTCTGCTACATTGGCGCGACGAGGAGGCCGCGGATCTGGTGCGCTGGGCCGAAGTGTTCAACCAGTCCGTGCAACTGAGCCTGACTCCGATCCGCGTCGCAGAGCCGTTTCGCAGGCAACTCGAGGGCTATCCGCGGGCTTGGATCTTTACCTCGGCCACGCTCGCCGTCGGTGGAGACTTCTCTCACTATCAAGCCGAAATGGGGCTCGAGCATGCCGACACCGCGGCGTGGGAAAGTCCGTTCGATTTCGGCAACCACGCGTTGCTGTACGTGCCCGAGGACATGCCCAATCCGAACTCAACCGGGTATACGCAGGCCATGGTCCAAGCCGCGCTGCCGCTGCTCACCGCCGCGCGCGGGCGCGCGTTCTTTCTGCTTACTACCCTGCGCGCGATGCGCGAAGCGCATGCGTTGCTGAGCCGGGAGTTTGCGGCGCGAAGTATCGAATTTCCTCTCCTGCTGCAAGGGGAGCGCTCGCGCAGCGAGCAACTCGAGGCGTTTCGCCGGCTCGGCAATGCCGTCCTGGTAGGCAGCCACACGTTCTGGGAGGGCGTGGATGTCAAGGGCGAGGCGCTTTGCCTGGTGGTGATCGACAAGCTTCCCTTCGCCCCGCCGGACGACCCCATCGTGGCCGCGCGCGTACAAGCGCTGGAGCGAAGCGGCCGCAACGGCTTCATGGACTATCAGCTGCCGGAGGCGATCATCACGCTCAAGCAAGGGGCCGGGCGGCTCATACGCGACGAGTACGACCGCGGCGTGCTCATGATTTGCGACCCTCGGCTCGTCTCCAAACCGTACGGCAGACGGATTTGGCGCAGCCTGCCCGCCATGCGCCGCACGCGTAGCCTCGAGACCGCCGAGGCTTTCCTGCGCGATCTATAGGCGGGGCAGGACTATTTCATCGGCCAGAACGGTACCGATTTGAGCAGCCGATTCTGCTGTTTCACGAAGTACGGCGCGGCTTTCTTCAAGTAGGCCTGCCACTCCGGATCGCCCTGCATGGTGGTGCGCTTTTGCTCGCGCTCAGCCATACTCTCGTAGGCCCACATGTGAACGATGTTGTTGATCTCGCCCACTTCGACGATGAAGTAGCCGAAAGGCTTTCCGAGATGCTTGGATTGAATGGCGAGGCCTTCCTTTTCGTACAGCTGCAACAGTTCCTGCAGCTTGCCTGCCGCGACTTGATAGGTGCGTTCGTCAACGATCATGCTTTTCCTCCTTAGGGGAAACTAGGTTCCCTAACAGTTGCCTTCCTTTTCCAGTTGCTTGACGAGATCTTGTTGATGGACGTCTTGAATTCGCTCCGCTTCTTCGAGTAGTGCCTTGTCCGCCAGCTTGAGCTCTAGCTGATTGCCGGTCTTGTCTCGATACTCGGTGAGCACGATGGTGGTGACGGGATCGGTCCAGGTGAGCGATTCTCCCCCCGCATAGATGCATCGGCGCGGAAAACGCTCCTGGCGATAGCTCTCCCCGAGCGTACGCACCAAGGACTGCTTGACCGCTTGATAGTCGTACCCGGTCATCGTAAACAGAACAAACTCGAGCTTGCCGCGATAGAAAAACACCGTGGCCGGGACCGCTTCGCTCGCCTCTTTGCGTGCGAGATTCGGAAACCAGTCGAGCATCCTGGAAAAGAACGTTGCATCGAGTTCAGCTACGTTTTGCTTGTCTATGCAGTCCTCACATTCGCCCGCCGGTTCCACTCCCGTTGTTCGTTTGAACTCCTTGGCGGACATCGCGAGGTTGACCGGACCGAACTTGCGCGGCAACTTATTGAGCGGCGGCGCGGCGATGGCGACCATCACGCAACACAGGGACACGGCAACGCACCAATACGCGGCGCGTCGGCGCAATCCCGAGGCGTAAAATTCCTTAGCTCTCAACATAGGCGCGATCTTGCCCTAAGTTGGCAATCCAGGCAAATGCGTGCGCGAGGGGGGTTGCGGTACACTCACCCGCCGTGATGGCGGCGGTCTGAGGGTTATGGAAAGACTCGATTGCGTAGTGATCGGCGCAGGGGTGGTCGGGCTGGCGGTGGCGCGCCGCTTGGCGCTCGCGGGGCGCGAAGTCGTCGTCGTGGAGAAAGCTGAGGGCATCGGCACCGAGACCAGTTCGCGCAACTCCGAGGTAATCCATGCCGGACTGTACTATCCGACCGCCTCCTTGAAGGCAAGGATGTGCGTCGCCGGCAAGCGTGCCCTGTATGACTACTGCGAGCAACGCGGCGTGCCGTTCAAGCGCTTGGGCAAGATCGTGGTGGCGACCTCGGAGCCCGAGATCGCGACCTTGGAGAAGTATCGCAAGCAAGCTCATGTGAACGGCGTGACCGACGTGGATTGGCTGTCGCTGGACGAAGTGCGGCGCATGGAGCCGCATGTGCGCTGCGTCGCCGCTCTGCATTCTCCGTCTACCGGCATTTTGGATAGCCACGCCTTCATGCTCGCCTTGCAGGGCGAGGCGGAGAACGCCGGCACCAGCATCGTGTTCTACAGCCCGGTCGAAGGCGGACGCACGCGCGCGGAGGGCATCGAACTGACCGTCGGCGGCAAGGATCCCATGACCGTGCTATGCAGCATCGTCGTTAACTGTGCCGGGCTGTACGCGCAGGACGTCGCCAAGTCAATACGAGGCCTGCCTGCCGAGTCCATTCCGCCGAGCTACTACGCGATCGGGCACTATGTCGTGGTATCCGGCCGATCGGCGTTCTCTCGGCTCGTGTACCCCGTTCCGGTGGCGGGGAGTTTGGGCCTGCATGTGGCGCTGGATCTGTCCGGCCAAATGCGCTTCGGGCCTGACATTCAATGGATCGATCGCATCGACTATCGGTACGACGAGAGCCGCATACCTTCATTCTACGAGTCGATTCGGCGCTATTACCCCGCGCTGCCGGACGGGGCTTTGCAGCCGGGCTACACCGGCATACGCCCCAAGCTCACCCGACCCGACGAGCCGGCCAAGGATTTCATGATCCAGGGCCCGCACGAGCACGGTGTGGCGGGCCTCGTCAACCTATACGGCATCGAATCGCCGGGGCTCACTTCTTCGCTGGCTATCGCCGACTACGTACTGGATCTCACCAAATAGGGTCGAACCGTATGGATTTCGAGCAAGTCATTCGCACCCGTTACAGCTGTCGCAAGTTTCTCGAGCGCGAGGTGCCGAAAGAGGTGATCGAGCGCATTCTCGAGTTGTCGCAGCATACGGCCTCTTGGAACAACGTGCAGCCGTGGCGGCTCGTGCTCGCCAGCGGGGACGCGGCGAGGCGTTTCGGCGTTGCCTTGCACGCGCATGTCGAATCGGGTGCGCAGCCGAACCCCGATTTCGCGTTTCCGATTGAGTATCGGGGCGTGGAACGAGAGCGTCGCAAAGTGTGCGGCGTACAGCTCTATACGGCCGTGGGGATCGGCCGGGAAGACAAATCTGCGGCGCGCGACCAGATGCTGGAAAATTATCGCCTGTTCGGCGCGCCCCACGTAGCCTTGCTAACCGCTCCGGACTATCTGGGGTTTTACGGCGCCCTCGACTGCGGCTTATACGTGCAGAGCTTCATGTTGGCCGCGCGCAGCCTAGGAGTGGACAGCGTGGCGCAGGCGGCGCTCGCCAACTACTCGGAGTTCATCAAGCGCTACTTCGAGATCGAAGCGGACCGCAAGCTGGTTTGCGGCATTTCGTTCGGCTATCAAGACCCCGCCCACCCGATCAATCAATACCGCACACACCGGGCGGCGCTGGCGGAAGTCGTGCGCTGGGTCGATCAGCCTAAGGATTAGGGGACGAAGGTCGCCGGCACTACCGCGTCGGCTTGCTGGGCTGTGACTTGCGGGCAGCCCACTTGGTGCATGCTGGCGCCGACCGGCTGATACACGCCGTAGCGGACGAAGAACTCGCGCTGCGCGCCGTAGGCCTCGCGCTCCATGGAAAGGAGCGACTGGCAAGTGTACGGTTGCGCGTGGTTGCTGGAGGTGTACTGCAGGTAGTGGACCATTTCGTGCACCAAGATCGAGCTTGCGTACAAGTCGCGCTCGGGCTTGAGGCGATTGTCGAGATAGATCGCGTTACCGGGAGGGAACCAGCCGAGCACCTTGCATTCGCGACCGCCGCAAGCTTTCTCGACCAAGGTGGCATGCGGCACCATGACGACTTCGGGCATTGCCGCCGGCGCGGGGTAGCCGGAGAGACTCACGGCCCAGGACATTAGCGCTGCGTAGATCTCGTTCATTCTTCTTTGCCCCCTCAATGTTGAGGTTGAATCACTGCGTCACGGTTGCAGTATCGGCAATCTGGCGCGTCCCGACATCTGCCAGAAGTTCTGCCTCGAAGACCTAGGCTGGCGGGCTACTGGCCGTTCGGCTTAGGCCGGGGCGCTTCCGGCGTGTCCCCCGGTACAAAGCAGGGGATATGCCTGAGATCGGCAGGGGGGAAGAAAGGGCAAGAAAAACATTGTGTCGGCACGCGGCCGACTCGGACGGGGGTCGCTAGAACTTCTCCGAGCGCAGTACTTCGACCTCGCTCACGTACAGGATCATCGCGTAGTGCTTGAAGTACTGCGCGCGCATGTGCTCGGCTATTCGAGCGGCGACCTTTTCCTCGCAGATGACGTCGATCTTGATATTGCCGAACTGATCGAGCGCGGCATCGCGCTTGCCGTGTGCGCCGCTGCCGCGCGCGTCGATCACGGTATAGCCGTGCGCGCCGAGTCGAAGCACATCTTGCGCAACGCGCTGCTCCAGCGCAGCCTCCGTCACGATGGTGATAAGTTTGCGCGTTTGGCTCATGCGAACACCCAGGCGGCGAAGTGCTGGTAGAGGGGAATACCGAGCACGATATTGAACGGAAAGGTCACCCCCAACGAGGCGGTGAGCGAAAGCGTGGGATTGGCTTCCGGCACCGCGATGCGCATCGCAGCGGGTACCGCAATGTAAGAGGCGCTCGCCGCCAAGGTCGCGAGCAGCATGGTGCCGCCCATGCTCAGGCCAGAGGCGTAGCCCAGCAAGGTGCCGAGTGCGGCGGCCAGCAGGGGCATGACGACCCCGAACCCGGCGAGAAACCAACCCCCGCGCCGCAGGTCACGTACGCGGCTACCGGCGACCACACCCATCTCGAGCAAGAAAAGCGCGAGCAAGCCCTTGAAAAGATCGAAGAAAAAGCGATCCAAGGGCACGATGCCCGTGGGTCCGGCGAGGTAGCCGATGGCAAGCCCCCCAAGCAGCAATAAAACGCTCTTGCCGAGGAACACTTCGCGAGCCAGTACGCGCCAATCCACCGCGCCCGCACCGCGTCGCGCGAGCAAGATGCCGACCAAGATAGCCGGCATTTCCATGAGTACCATGTAGAAGGTAAGCGTGCCCTCGAAGGGGATGTTCTGGCGCGTCAGGTAGGTCGACGCGACCGCGAACGTCACTACGCTGACCGAGCCGTAGTGCGCGGCAATCGAGGCCGCGTCGAACACGTTGAAGCGGCCGAGGCGTCGCAAGGCAGTGTAGGCGACGACAGGCACGACGATGCTCAAGGCGAGTGCCGCGGCGAGGGGGGCGATACGGGCCGCGCCGGGATCCGGTCGGGCGAGTTCCACTCCGCCCCTCAGTCCGATCGCGAGCAGCAGATAGATGCTCAAAGTGTCGTACAAAGCCGGCGGCAGCCGCAGGTCGGAGCGAGCCAGGCTGGCGAGCAGGCCTAGGACGAAGAACAGTACGACAGGCTCGGTCACGCAGGATAGGCCCGTGCGCTCGACAACGCGGCCTAGCTTGGCTCGACCAGCGCTCGGCGCAGATCGAGTGCCAAGTCGAGCGCCTGATCGATACGCTCGGCCAGCACCGTGAAATGCCCCATCTTGCGTCCCGCGCGGGGCTCACGCTTGCCGTACAGGTGCAGCTTCACGTTCGGGTGGCGCAGTAGCGTGCCCCAGTCGGGCGCACCCTTGTTCCAGACCTCACCGAGAAGATTGACCATCACTGCAGGACGAGTGAGGCCAGGATCTCCCAACGCCAAGCCGCACAGTGCGCGGGTCTGCTGCTCGAATTGGCTGGTAAGGCAAGCGTCGAGTGTGTAATGGCCGCTATTGTGAGGGCGGGGTGCCAACTCGTTGATGACCAGACGGTCTTCACCGAGTACGAAAAACTCCACCGCCAACACGCCGCAGTAGTCGAGCCGATCGGCGACTTCGGACGCGATTTCTTGCGCTCGTCCGGCCAGCGTCGGGTCGACCCGCGCCGGGGCGATACTCACGTCGAGAATGCCGTTGCGATGCCGATTCTCCGCTACCGGAAAGGCGGCGATGCTGCCCGCTGCCGTGCGCGCCAGTACGACCGAAAGTTCGAGCGTCAAATCCAGTTGCTGCTCGAGCACGCACGGCACGTATTGCCAGGCGGCGAATTGAGCGCGCGCCTGGGCCGGGCTTTCCACCCGCGCTTGACCTTTGCCGTCGTAACCCAGCCGGCTTACCTTGAGGAGCCCGGGGAACGGGAAGGCAGCACAAGCCGCGTCGAGATCGTCCATCTTGCGCACGACGGCGAAGGGCGCGACGGCGAAGCCATGCTCGGCGAGGAAGGTTTTCTCGCTGATCCGATCCTGGGCGATGGCAACACTGTGTGCGGAAGGGCGTACCGGCCGGTGGGTCTCGAGCCAGCGCAAACTCTCCGCCGGCGGGTTCTCGAATTCGGTGGTGATGGCCGCGCAGTCGGCTGCAAGTCGTTGCAGCGCTTTGGGGTCGAGGTAATCCGCGCAGACATGTTGGTCGGCCAGGGCGCCCGCCGGGCTCTGCGCGTCGGGGTCGAGCACCATGACCCGATAGCCCATGGTGCGGGCGGCCACGGTAAACATGCGGCCCAGCTGTCCCCCACCCAACAGGCCGAGCGTTGCCCCAGGCAGAATCACGAGCCGAGCGCGCTGGAAGAAGCGAACCCGATGCTCAAGGCAGCTTCATCGCCTTGACCGCCGCCGTTTGTCGTTCGCGAAACGCTTCCAGCCGCTTGCCCAGCGCGCTGTCCTGCAGCGCGAGCAAGCTCACCGCGAACAGACCGGCGTTGGTCGCACCCGCTTCTCCGATAGCGAACGTTGCGACCGGCACGCCTTTGGGCATTTGTACGATCGACAGCAGCGAGTCATGGCCATGCAAATACTTCGAAGGCACGGGTACGCCCAGTACCGGGAGGGTCGTCTTCGCGGCCACCATACCGGGCAAGTGCGCCGCGCCGCCCGCCCCGGCGATTATGCAGCGCAACCCCCGCGCCGCTGCACCTTCCGCGTAGCGAAACATGTCGTCGGGGGTGCGGTGTGCCGACACGACCTGAGTCTCGTGGGCCACGCCGAACTCCTGTAAGACCTCGGCGGCGTGGCGCATGACCTCCCAGTCGCTTGCGCTTCCCATGATGATGCCAACCAATGAATTGGGCATGCTCCGATCCCGTCTCGATTCGCCCTTATTGTACTGAAGCGCTGGCCTTGCCTTGGCACAGCACCAAACCCGAGCGGCCCGGCACACTGGCGTAGGCGAGCGCGCATTGCGGCAGCGCCTTCGTGTCGAGCGACTCGAACATGCGCCGCAAGCACACGAGATCGTAGCCTTGGGCGCGCCAGCCCGTGAGCAGACGCTCGAACTGCGCGGCGAGCTTGCGGCCCTCCAATTCGGCGTGCAGGGTGAATACGTGACCCTGCGGCGGCGGATCGGCGGTCAGCCGCAGAATCTGATCGACCGCCGCATCGGGCGAGGTGCCGTCCACGCCGATCAACTCGTCCAACGTCGGCAGCGTGGTCGGCAGCTGCACGCAGGCGATCGGCTCACCCTGCCAGACCGGTAGGAAGGGATGGCTGCCGCGCGAATCGGAGCAGTAGTCGAACTCGAGATCGCGAGCGAGGCGCAACGCGTGCAAGTTCATCTGCCACCCCGCCGCGCCGTGCACCTTGGCTTGCGCGCCGAACACCTGCCCGAAGCGTTCATAGGCGAGACGCATCTCGTGCGCGGTCCAGGCTTCATCGGCGGTTGCCACCCGGTCTTGCCATTTGACGTGGTCGTACACGTGGATGCCGACTTCGTAGCCAGCGTCGCGCACCGCGCGCATCACGTGTGCGGCGCGCTCGGCGATATCCGGCGCGGGCAGCACCGTGCCGCACAGGAGCGTGCGCAGGCCGTAGTGTGACAGCACGGAGGTACGCCCGACTTTGGCGAGGAAACCCGGGCGGAACGCGCGACCAATGGCGCGCCCGGTGCGATCAGGGCCGAGGCTCCACAAGAACGTGGCGCCGGCGTCGCGGCGCTTGAGGGTTTCGGCCAAGCGGGGCGCGCCCTGCAGAGTGCCCACCAGGGTGTCGACGTCGACCTTAAGGGCGAGGCGCGTCATATCGGCGCGGGCTCAAGGGGTTCGCGTGGAGTGCCGCTACAGGAGGGGAGTATATGGCCTACAGTCAATTCCCATCAATGCTTAAGCGGTAGTACCCATCGGAGTATAAAATAATCGTCCGGTCACTCCACCAGCCCACGCGCTTCGGCTACTTGATCTCGATAGGCATCGAAGATGTGGCGCAGCGCTTCTTGCATCGGCACTTGTGGCGCCCAGTCGAGTTCGCGGCGCGTGTTTTCGATGTTGGGCACGCGGTGTTGCATGTCCTGATAGCCGGCGCCGTAGTAGCGCTCCGCGGTGGTGTCGACCGTGCGTACCTCGAGCGCCGTCGTGCGGTATTCCGGATACTCGAGCGCCAGCTCGATCATCATTTGCGCGAGCTCACGGACCGAATAGTTATTGGCGGGATTGCCGATGTTGTAGATTCTTCCGCTCGCCGCGCCGCCCTTGTTCTCAATGATGCGCATGAGCGCGGCAATGCCATCGTCGACGTAGGTAAACGTTCGCCGCTGCTTGCCCCCGTCCACCAGGTGGATCGCCTCGCCGCGCACGATGTGGCCGAGGAACTGGGTGATGACACGCGAGCTGCCCTCTTTCGCCGCGTCGAGCTTGTCCAAGCCCGAGCCGATCCAGTTGAAGGGGCGAAACAAAGTGAAGTCGAGCTTGCCCTCCACGCCATAGGCCCAGATCACCCGATCCATGAGCTGCTTCGAGCAGGCGTAGATCCAGCGCTGCTTGTCGATCGGCCCGTACACCAACGGGGAAGCGTAGGGGTCGAATGCTTCGTCGCCGCACATACCGTACACCTCGGAGGTCGACGGAAACAAAATACGCTTGCCGTACTTGACGCAACTGCGCACGATCGGCAGGTTGGCCTCGAAATCTAGCTCGAATACCCGCAGCGGCGCGGTGACGTACATCGCCGGGGTAGCGATGGCGACCAGCGGCAGCACCACATCGCTCTTCTTGATGTTGTACTCGATCCACTCCTTGTTGATCGTGATGTCGCCTTCGGTGAAGTGAAAGCGCTGATGCCCGATGAGGTCGGTCAGTCGATCGGTCTGCATGTCCAAGCCGAACACTTCCCAGTCGGTCGCCTCCAGTATGCGCTTGGAGAGGTGATGCCCGATGAAGCCGTTTACGCCGAGAATCAGGATGCGCTTGGACATGAGCGAGTCAATCGAAGGGAACCTTGACCGGCGCCGATTGTACGCCGAAGCGCTCGCCGAACCGAGCGGCGTCGAAGCCTCGACCGGCCAACTCGGCGTGCAGGATGCGCAGCACGCCGCCGTCGGCGCAGTCGGCGTATAGGCGGCCTTCGGCCGCGTAGCAACCGGGCTCGCTCGAAAGCGCGCGCATGCCCGGCTCCAGCCGGGTGCGGAACAGATACAAACGCTCGCCACTCAACGTGGTGAAGGCGCCCGGATAGGGCGGGGCGAGCGCGCGCACGAGGTCGTGGACGGCACGCGCACGAGCGCTCCAGTCGATCTGCCCATCCTCGGGCTTGCGGCCGCCGATGCCGCTGCTGCGGCCGCGCACGCCGCCGTCG
>CAZILI010000014.1:0-12404 GCA_964539965.1 uncultured Burkholderiales bacterium
TGTTCCTGATTCTCATCACCGCGGTGGTGGTGGCGGCGCTGTGGCTATTCATCGAGAAGACGCGCTACGGCCTCATCATACGCGCGGGCGCGCGCGATCCACTCATGGTGCGGGTGCTCGGCATCGATATCGCGAAGGTCTGGCTGATTACCTTCGGTGTGGGCACCGGGCTTGCCGGGCTGGCGGGCTTGCTCGCCGCGCCGATTCGCGGGGTAACGCCGGAGATGGGCGTGCCGGTGCTGGTCGAAGCGTTCGTGATCACGGTGATCGGCGGCATGGGCTCGCTCGCCGGCGCCGTGGTGGCCGGCGTGGCGCTCGGTATCGTGGTGAGCCTCGCCTCGCTCCTCGCCCCCGAGGCGGCGAATTTCGCCATGTTCGCGCTCATGGCGCTGGTGTTGCTGGTGATGCCAAGCGGACTGTTCGGCCAGGCCGATGCGCGCGCCTGATGCGACCAGCCTAGGCGCGAGCGGCTCGGCCGGTCGATCGCGGCCGCTCATCGAGCGTCTCACGACCCATCGGGTGGCGGCGGTGCTGCTTGCCTTGTGTATTCTCCCTTGGGTGTTTCCGTTTCACGCGCTTGCCGTGAACATCCTGGTGTTCGGCTTGTTTACTCTGGGCTTCAACCTGTTGTACGGCTACACCGGCATGCTGTCATTCGGGCATGCAGCCTTTCTCGGCGCGGGCGCCTACGGCTGCGGCATCGCCATCGTGCACTACGGCCTGCCGTGGTGGTTGGCGATCGGGGTCGGGCTGGCACTCGCCAGCGTGCTTGCTCTCATCGTTGCGGCACTCGCCATGCGCACGCGCGGCATCTACTTCGCCATGGTTACCTTGGCGCTGTCGCAATGCGTGTACTACGCCTTCTATCAGGCGAGCTCGCTCACCGGCGGCGAGAACGGACTGCGCGGCATCAATGTCGACCGCATCGAGCCGTTCGGCTGGCGGCTCAATCTGCTCGATCCGCTCACCAAGTACTACGTGATTCTTGCCTTTGTCGCAGTCGCCGTGTGGCTGTTGTCTCGCATACTCGCCTCGCCGCTGGGCGCGGTGCTGGAGGCGATTCGCGAGAACGAGGCGCGCGCGCGCGCTTGCGGCTTCAACGCGACGCTCACCAAGATCTTGGCGTTCACCCTGTCGGGCGCATTCTGCGGTCTTGCCGGTGCGCTGTACGCCATTCACTTGTCGACCGTAGCGATCGACTCGCTGCACTACTACATGTCGGGCCAAGTGCTGATGATGGCGCTGCTGGGCGGCATGGGCACCTTCTTCGGTCCTTTCGTGGGCGCCGGCGTCTTCCTCGTGATCGAGCACTTGGTGTCGACCGCCACCGTGCATTGGCAGTTGGTCGCGGGCGTGATTTTCGTCGTGCTGGTGCTGTTTCTGCCGCAAGGCATCTGGGGCACCTTGCAAGCACGGCTAGCGCGATGAGCGAGCCGCCCATCATCGAAGGCGAGCGGCTGACGCGGCGATTCGGCGACTTCGTCGCACTCAAGGACGTGAGCCTTCGCGTCGAGCGCGGCCGTTTGACGGCGATCATCGGCCCCAACGGCGCGGGCAAGAGCACCCTGTTCAACATCCTATCCGGCGCATTCGCGCCCAGCAGCGGCCGCGTGCGCTTCGAGGGCCGCGATATCACCGGCATGCCACAGCACCGTTACGCCCACTTGGGCATCGCCAAGTCGTTTCAGATAACCAACCTGTTTCCCGCCTTGAGCGCGCTCGAGAACGTGCGCGTGGCGGTGCAGGCCCGCGTCACGCGCTACGACCCCTGGACGCCGCGCCGGCGCGATACCGACACCCTCCAACGCGCGCGGGCATTGCTTGAGCTGGTGGGGCTCGGCGGCAAGCACGCGCAGGCGGCCCACGGTCTCGCCCACGGCGAGCAGCGTGCGCTGGAAATCGCCATGGCGCTCGCCTGCGAGCCCAGGCTGCTTCTGCTCGACGAGCCGACCGCAGGTATGAGTCCGGAGGAGACCAAAACCATGATGGCGCTCATCTTGAAACTCGCGGGTGAGCGCACCGTGGTCTTAGTCGAGCACAAGATGAAGCTGGTGATGGGAATCTGCGATCACATCTTCGTGCTGCATCATGGCGAACTGTTGGCGCAGGGCAGCCCGCAAGCGATTCGCGCGGACGCCGAAGTGCGCCGCGTGTACTTGGGTTCGACGGTGCAATAATGCTCGAGATCAGAAATCTGCACGCTTGGTACGGCCGTAGCCACGTGCTGCACGGCATCGATCTGGAGATCCGCCGCGGCGAGATCGTCGCGCTGATCGGCCGCAACGGCGCCGGCAAGACCACCACCCTCAAAACCGTCATGGGCCTCATCGAGACGCGCAGCGGCGAAGCGCGCTTTGCCGGTGAGGACATCCTGCCGCGCGCGGCACACGCCCGCTACGCGCTCGGCATCGCCTACGTGCCGGAAGAGCGGCGCATCGTGCCGGGCCTGTCGGTGCTGGAGAACTTGCGCTTGGGCCTGCTCGCCTCTCCGGCGCGCCGCGCCGAGCGCACGGCGCTCGAGCGAGTATTCGAGACCTTTCCGCGCTTGCGCGAGCGCCTGCAGCAGCGCGCCACGACCTTGTCGGGCGGCGAGCAGCAGATGCTCGCCCTCGCGCGCGCCATGATCGCCGACCCGACCTTGCTCCTGATCGACGAGCCGACCGAGGGCATCATGCCGATCTTGGTCGAAGAGATCGCGCGCCTGCTGCGAGGGATGCGCACCGCCGGCAAGACCATCTTGCTGGTCGAGCAAAACGTCGAACTCGCCCTCAGCTTGGCGGATCGCGCCTACATCATCGATCAGGGACAGATCGTGCATCACGCGAGCGCCGCGGCATTGCTGGCCGACGTCGCCATCCAGGAGCAATACTGCTCGGTGTAGAAGTCCTTTGACAGCGAGTTCGTAATTGGACTAATATCCGTTTCATGTCTATTACGAGACTCTCCACTGCCCGCCCTGCCCCGCCCTCGACGGCGGCGCCGGTCGAACCCGCCCGGCTCGCCGCCGCGGGCTTGCGGGCGTTCTTTCGCATCGCCCAGGCGTGGGGCCTCAACACCGAGCAGCAGATGACCTTACTCGGCAACCCGGCCAGGGCCACCTTCTTCAATTGGAAGCGCAACAAGGCGGGCGCGCTGAGCCGCGACACGCTGGAGCGCCTGTCCTACATCCTCGGTATCTACAAAGCGCTGCAAATCCTGCTGCCCCAAGCCGAGGCCGCCGACGCGTGGGTGAAGCAGCCGAACGCGGCGCCGCTGTTCGGCGGCAAGTCGGCGCTCGAACGCATGCTGAGCGGCAACGTCGCCGATCTGTACGTCGTGCGCCGCTATCTCGATGCCGAGCGCGGCGGCTAGCCGATGATCGCTGCGGATGCGCCGATCAGCCGCGTACATTGGAAACCGTCCTACCGCATCATTCCCAGCCGCTATCCCGCCGTCTCGCTGTTCGACCGGGTGGCCGACGCGCAGGATTTCGACGCGCTGTACGCGCTGGAGGCTCTCACCAACGACCGGCTGCGTGAGGAGCTGGGGGACATCGCGCTGGTGCCCGCGCACGAGCGGCTCCTCGGCCCGGGCAGCACGCCGATCATGGCAGCCTTCACGCACTTGAATCCGGACGGTAGCCGTTTCAGCGACGGCAGCTACGGCGTGTATTATGCCGCGCGCGCGCTCGACACGGCCATCGCCGAGACGCGCTACCATCGCGAGCGCTTTCTGCGCGCCACCACGCAGGGGCCGATACAGCTCGAAATGCGCACCTACCTGGCCGACATCCGCGCCAAGTTGCACGACATCCGGCGCCGCGCCGACCTGGCGGCGATCTACCACAAGGAGGACTATTCGGCCTCGCGCGTGTTCGCCAAGCGCTTGCGCCAAAGCGAGGCGAGCGGCATCGTGTACGACAGCGTGCGCCACGCCAAGGGCCATTGTGTGGCGCTATTCAAGCCGAAGGCGATTTCTCCTTGCGTGCAGGGCCCGCATTTGATCTACTCGTGGGACGGCGAGCGCATACACGAGATCTTCGAGAAGAAACTCTACTACCCCAAGCCAGCTGCGATCGGTCCATGAGCAAATCCGCCAGCGCCAAGTACGACGAATCTTCGATCCGTGTGTTGAAGGACCTGGAGGCCGTGCGGCATCGGCCGGGCATGTACACCATCACGGCCAGTCCGCTGCACGTGATTCAAGAGGTGATCGACAACGCCTCGGACGAGTGCTTGGCGGGTCAGGCCAAACAGGTATCGGTGACCTTGCACAGTGACGGCTCGGTGTCGGTGGCCGACGACGGCCGCGGCATTCCGATCGGCCCGCACCCGCAGGAGAAACTGCCGGTGATCGAGCTGGTGTTCACGCGCCTGCACTCGGGCGGCAAGTTCAACAAGGGCGCCGGCGGGGCGTATCGCTTCGCCGGCGGTCTGCACGGTGTGGGCGTCAGCGTTTCCAACGCGCTGTCCAAGCGCCTGGAGTGCGAGGTCATGCGCGAAGGCGGGCTGCATCGCATCGCCTTCGAGAACGGCGCCACCGTCGAGCGATTGAAAAAGATCGGCGCCGCCGGCAACAAGACCGGCACCAAGGTACGCTTGTGGCCGGACGGCAAGTTCTTCGACACGGCGCAAGTGACGGCAGCCGATCTCGAGCGCGCTTTGCGCGCGCGCGCCGTGCTGCTGCCGGGTGTGCGCATCTCGATCACCCTAGAGAAGAGCAAGGAGACCAAGACCTGGTCTTATCCCAACGGCTTGTCCGGCTATCTCGCCGAGGTGCTGGACGGCGCCGAGCTGTTGATCCCGCTCTTCGCGGGCGAGAAGTACGCGCAGGAGGACGCGGGCGGCTTCGCCGAAGGCGAAGGCGCCGCGTGGGTGGTCGCTTGGACCGAGGAAGGAGCGGTTGCGCGCGAAAGCTATGTGAACCTGATCCCGACGGTGAGCGGAGGAACCCACGAAGCGGGATTGCGCGAGGGTTTGTTCAACGCGGTGGCGCGGTTCGTGGACACGCACAGCCTGCTGCCCAAAGGCGTCAAGCTGTTGCCCGAGGACGTGTTCGCGCGCGTGAGCTTCGTGCTGTCGGCCAAGGTGCTGGATCCGCAGTTTCAGGGCCAGATCAAGGAGCGGCTCAACAGTCGCGACGCCGTGCGCCTGGTGTCGAGCATGGTCAAAGACCCTTTCGAGCTGTGGTTGAACGAGCACGCCGAGTACGGCAAGAAGCTGGCGGAGCTCGCCATCCGTCAGGCGCAAAGCCGCCTCAAATCCGCGCAGCGCATCGAGAAGAAGAAGTCCTCCGGCGTGGCGGTGCTGCCGGGCAAACTCACGGACTGCGAAACCGACGACGCCGGGCGTAGGGAATTGTTCCTGGTGGAAGGCGACAGCGCCGGCGGCTCGGCGAAAATGGCGCGCGACAAGGAGTATCAGGCGCTGCTGCCGCTACGCGGCAAGGTGCTCAACACCTGGGAAGTCGAACGCGATCGCCTGTTCGGCAACGCCGAGGTGCACGACATTTCGGTCGCGCTCGGCGTGGACCCGCATGCCGCGGGCGACACGGTGGATCTGGCGCAATTGCGCTACGACAAGGTGATCATCCTGTCGGATGCCGACGTCGACGGCGCGCACATTCGCGTGCTGCTGCTCACCTTATTCTTCGCGCATTTCCCCAAACTGATCGAGGCGGGACACGTCTATGTCGCCTGCCCGCCGCTGTTTCGCCTTGACGTGCCCGGCCAGGGGAAGGCAAAGCCGCCGCGCAAGGTTTATGTACTCGATGAGGGTGAATTGAAGGCGACCGAAGACAAGCTCCTGAAAGAAGGCTTCAAGCCGGGCGCTTGGCAGATCTCGCGCTTCAAGGGTTTGGGCGAGATGGATCCCGAGCAGCTGTGGGACACTACCCTCAACCCCGATACGCGCAAGCTTCTGCTGGTGGCGTACGACGACGAAGGCGTGGATTTCGCCAAAGCGAAGTTCAACATGCTCATGGGCAAGGGCGAAGCGGCGCAGCGGCGCAGTTGGCTGGAGGAGTACGGCAACACGGTGGAAGGCGATATTTGACCGCATACCATACCCTGTATCAAGCTGTAGCGCGCATATGGATGCGCCCTTAGCCACTATACCCCCAATCCACTCCGTTCATTCATCATGAAGCAAGCCGATCTGTTCGAAGACGAGGCCCCGTCCAAGGCCAAAGGTAGCGCGGGCCGCGGCGCGCCACCGCCTCCATCCTCGTCGAACAACGGCGACCGGGACCGCACGCCGTTGAGCCGCTACGCCGAGCTTGCGTACCTGCAATATGCCGTGTCGGTCGTAAAAGGACGCGCCTTGCCGGACGCGTGCGACGGGCAAAAGCCCGTGCAGCGGCGCATCTTGTACGCCATGTCGGAGATGGGCCTGGCCCCGAATGCCAAGCCGGTGAAGGCGGCGCGCGTGGTGGGTGACGTGCTCGGCAAGTATCACCCGCACGGCGAAATCGCCGCCTATGACGCGCTGGTGCGCATCGCGCAGGATTTCTCGCTGCGCTATCCGCTCATCGACGGCCACGGCAACTTCGGCTCGCCGGACGGCGACGGCGCGGCGGCGATGCGCTACACCGAGTGCCGCCTGACCCCGATCGCCGCCCTGCTGCTCGACGAACTCGACCAGGGCACGGTCGAGTTCATGCCGAACTACGACGGCGCCTTCCGCGAGCCGGAGGTGTTGCCTGCGCGACTGCCGTTTGCGCTGCTGAACGGCGCCTCGGGCATCGCGGTGGGACTGAGCACCGAGATTGTGTCGCACAACTTGAGGGAAGTCGCCGAGGCTTGCATCGCGCTGATCGAGGACAAAAACGCCTCTCTCGCGGAGGTGCTGCGTGTCTTGCCAGGCCCTGACTTCCCGGGCGGCGGCCAGATCATTTCCTCCAACGAAGAGATACGCCAGGTCTACGAAAGCGGACGCGGTTCACTCAAGACACGCGCGCGCTGGACCACGGAAGACTTGGCGCGCGGCCAGTGGCAGATCGTGGTGCGAGAGTTGCCGCCGCTGGTGTCCGCCAAGAAAGTGCTGGAAGAGATCGAGGAGCTCACCAACCCCAAGGTCAAGCTCGGCAAGAAATCCCTCACCCAGGAGCAGATTCAGCAGAAGCAGCTGATCCTCGCCGCGCTAGACGGCGTGCGCGACGAATCGGGCAAGCAGGCGCGCGTGCGGCTGGTGCTCGAGCCGCGCTCAAAGAACCAAGACCCGCAGGAATTCGTAAACCTGTTGCTCGCGCACACCAGCCTAGAGAGTAGCGTGGCGGTCAATCTGGTGGCGGTCGGGCGCGACGGGCGGCCCAAGCAGAAGTCCTTGCTCGAGCTGCTGAGCGAATGGATCGAGTTTCGCCTCGAAACCATGCGCCGGCGCAGCGAGTTTCGCCTCAATCAGGTGCGCGAGCGCCTGCACATCCTGGCGGGCCGCGCCTTGGTGCTGCTCAACATCGACAAGGTGATCAAGATCATCCGCAACGCCGACGAGCCGAAGAGCGAGCTTATCAAAGCCTTCAAGCTGTCAGAGCGGCAGGCCGACGACATTCTGGAGATCCGGCTGCGGCAGTTGGCGAAGCTTGAAGCCATCAAGATCGAGCAAGAGGCCGCGCAGTTGAAGATCGAGCAATCGAGCTTGGAAAAACTGCTCGCCAAGCCCGCCGCCATGCGCGCGCAGTTGGTCAAGGAAATCCGCGACGACGCCAAGAAATTCGGCGACGCGCGGCGCACCCTGATCAAGGAGACGGAAAAGGCCGCAGTCAGCGTTGCCGTGTTGGACGAGCCGGTGAGTGTCATTTTGTCGCAAAAGGGCTGGATCCGCACCCGCCAGGGCCACGGCCTGGACTTGAGCACGATCGGCTTCAAGGAGGGCGACGCCCTGCTGTCGCTGCAAGAGTGCCGCACCGTCGATCCGGTGATCTTGATCGGCAACAACGGCCGGACCTACACGGTCTCCGCCGCCGCCCTGCCCGGCGGCCGGGGTGACGGCACGCCGGTCACCAGCCTGGTCGAGCTGCCGCTCGGCGCCAAGATCATCGCCATGATCTGCGGCAAGCGCGAACAAAGGGTTCTCATGGTGAGCGCGCTCGGCATGGGCTTCACCTGCGCGCCCGAGGACCTTATCGCGCGCGTGAAGGCAGGCAAGCAGTTCTTCGTCTTGGAGGACGACGACAGCGTCGTGATGGCGAGCCTATATCAGGAGCAGGACAAGGCGCTGGTGGTCGCCGTGTCGGCGGCGGGCAAGCTGCTCGCCTTTCCACTCACGGAGATGAAGCACCTCGCCTCGGGGGGCAAGGGTGTGATCGTCATGAGACTGGATGCGGGCGAAAAACTCGCTGGCGCCCTGGTGCTGACGGGCGACCCACTGATCGTCGCCGGGAGCGGTCGCGGTGGCAAGCCGCTGGAAGTGCGCCTGCCCCCGCGGCAACTCGCGGACTACCTCGGTAAGCGCGCCGGAAAAGGGCGCCTGCTCCCCAACAAATTGAAGCCCGCCAGCCTGCGCACGGAGCTCGGCTAAAGGGGATGTTTATGCTGCAATAATACACTATATGTAACAATAGATTACACCATCTTTGTAGGAATTCCCTTTACAATGCCGGCCAGTTCGAGATCGACTCTGGGCGGCGGCGACCCTCCGCTCCCTCGGCGATCAACCTTTCCGTAGGGGTAGTCGCTCATGGCATTCGGCTTCACCGGTCTGCAACGAAAGCTTCTCGCCCGTCTCGTGTTGACCGTGCTCGGCGCCCACGGCCTCGCCGCCTGGTGTGCCGATGCCGCCCGCAGCCAAGACACTTTGCTCGATCTCTCCCTCGAGCAACTGGTCGAGGTTGAGGTGCCGACCGTGGTCGGCGCGTCGAAGTACGCGCAGAAGGCCACGCAAGCGCCGTCGGCGATTTCGGTCGTGACCGCGGAAGAGATCAAGCGCTACGGCTACCCCACCTTGGCCGACGTACTGCGCGGTGTGCGCGGTTTCTACGTCACCAACAACCGCAACTACAACTTCTTGGGCGTGCGCGGCTTCTCCCGGCCGGCCGACTATAACTCCCGCGTGCTGGTGCTGATCGACGGCCATCGCATCAACGATCCGGTGTACGGGCAAGGCTCGATCGAGGGGGTATTTCCCCTGGATGTAGACTTGATCGACCGGGTGGAAATCATCCGCGGCCCGGGCTCGTCGCTGTACGGCACCGGCGCCTTCTTCGCCGTGATCAACGTGGTGCCCAAGCGCGGGGTCGATCTCGCCGGCGCGGAAGCGAGCGCGGGCCTAGGCTCGCAGCACACGCAGCGCGGGCGTGTGAGCTTCGGCAAGCAGTTCGACAGCGGTTTGCAGACTCTGGTTTCGGCGAGCGGCTATGCAACCGACGGGATTGCGCGTGTCGAATTTCCCGAACTCGCGGACGACGCCTCGCTCAACAACGGCGTGGTCGACAATCACGACCAAGAGCGCTGGAAGAGCCTGTACGCTTCATTGAGCTACGGCGATTTCACGCTCTCGGCCGTGAGCGCTCGGCGTACCAAGTTCTTCGGCGACGGTCTATTCGGCGGCATGTTCAACACGGAAATCAAAAACGTCGACGACAATCAGTACGTGGACTTTCAGTACCGCCACGCGTTGTCGGATGCAAGCGACATCCAAGCGCGGCTTTACTATCACCGCTACGAATTCCACGCCGACGAGCTGTACGACTATCCTCCCGTGACGCTCAACAATGACCTCGCCGACACGCAGTGGTGGGGCAGCGAGATCAAGTACACGACCCGATTGGGCAAACGCAATCGCCTGACCTTGGGCGCTGAGTACGTGAACTACGTCCAGGTATCGCAGCGCAACTTCGATGCCGAACCGTTCTTCGAGTACTTGAACTACGACGAGCAAACAAAGACCTGGGCCGTGTACGCGCAGGACGAGATTTCGCTCACCGATCAACTCGTGCTGAGCGTCGGTGTGCGCTACGACGACTTGTACGCCGGCCGCTCTTCGACCAATCCCCGCCTGGGCCTGGTCTACAGCCCTGCCCCCGACACCGCGATCAAGCTCCTGTATGGCACCGCGTTTCGCGCGCCCAACGGCAACGAGTTGTACTACGCCTCGCCGGCGGTTGGTTACAAGACCAACCCGGCCATCAAGCCGGAGCGCATCCGCACCACCGAACTCGTGTTCGAGCAGGGCTTCGGCAAGCACCTGCGCGGCATCGCATCGGTGTACGAATATCGCATCAAGGACCTGATCACCCCGGTGCTCGATACGAGCGACAACCAATTGGTGTACCAAAATTCCCAGAAGACCAAGGCCAACGGTGTGGACCTCGAGTTGCAAGCGAAGTGGGCCAAGCTCGAGGGCCGAGTCAGCTATAGCTTCCAAGACGCCGAGAACGAGGAAACCGGGCAGGTCTTGAGCAACGCGCCTAAGCATCTCGTCAAGCTCAATGCCATGGCTCCCGTATGGGGCGACAAGCTTTCGATAGGCGTGGAAGCGCAGTACACGGCTAAGCGCACCAACGATTCTGCCGACGGCAGCGCCGAGGAAATTCCGGGCTACAGTGTCGCGAATCTCACCCTGCTGCACCGCAACTGGGTCAAAGGCCTCGAGATTTCGGCCGGCGTGAAGAATTTGTTCGATAAGCAGTATGCGGATCCCGCTTCCAGCGACGACAATCCCGCCATCGTCGGGATTCCGCAAGACGGCCGCACCTATTGGGTCAAATTCAACTACAGGTTCTAGGCGGATCTCTGGACACCCTTACCCAGGCGCAGCGGTTGCTCGTTCGAATGGCGACCCGGATGTCCAGACCGGTCAAGGCTGCGGCCGCCGCAGCGGCGCTGCTGAGTGTCGCCGTGGCGCACGCCGAATCCGCGGAAGCGAATCTGAAAGTGGCGTTTCTCTTCAATTTCGCCAAGTTCGTCACTTGGCCTGAACCCGCCTTCTCGACGCAATCGCATGTGACATTGTGCGTGCACGGCAACGATCCGTTCGGCAGCGCGCTCGGCGCGCTGAAGGACAGGACGGTGCAAAATCGCCCCCTACAGGTGCGTATGACCGCAAAGCTCGACGAACTGAAAGGCTGCGACATCGCGTTCGTGGGCGCACAAGACAAAACACGTACGTCCGAGGTCATGCAAGCGCTGTCGGGCACACCGGTGCTGACGGTCAGCGATCAGGAGAATTTCAACGAGGCGGGCGGGATGATTACGCTCGTAACCGAGAACAACAAGGTGGGCTTCTTGATCAATCTCGACGCGGTGAATCGTGCGGATTTGAGAATCAGCGCACAACTGCTCAAGGTCGCTAGGGGCGTGCAGGGCAAGAACAAGCCGTAGCCGCCGTCGGCGTTCGCCCGCCGCGCTCGAAAGAGGAAAAAAGAACGGGCCCCGCGGCGAACCGCTCGGGAGGAGCCAAGCGGTTCAAGGGTCGCCGGAGGGGCCCAAAGAAGTCAACGCAAGTAAGGAGCAAAGCGTCGCCGCCATTGTGACGCACAATTCGAAAAACTTGAGCCCCGTACACGAAATTTAACGACCGCGTCGAAGCCTCGCGACGCGAGCGGTACACTAAGCAACGTTCGCGTTCCGACAGGGGCTCCCCGGAATTGAAATCTGCGCGCGTCAACGCCGTACACGACTCGAGCGGCCGCACTATCGACCAGCATCTCGGCGCGGCCATTCGCGATCTGCGCCAGCGCTACAAGCTCACCATCGCGGATGTGGCGCGCCGCACTCATATCAGTCGCGGCATGCTGTCGAAAATCGAAAACGGCCAGACTTCGACCAGCCTAGAGATCTTGGCCGGCATCGCCTACGCACTAGGAACGACGTTATCGAATCTGTTTCGCGGCTTCGACGCGCCGGCGGGCGGCGCGCAAATCGTCAAGAAGGGAGCGGGGATGGAGGTGGTACGACGCGGCACCAAGCGCGGCCACACCTACCACCTGCTCGCCTACGACCACGCTCAGAAGAAGATCTTCGAGCCGTTCTTGGTGACGATGAATGACGACAGCGAGGTCTACCCCACCTTCGAGCACCCGGGTACCGAGTTTCTCTACGTGCTCGAAGGCAAGGTGCGCTATCGGCACGGTCGTCACACTTATCTGCTGGCGCGGGGCGATGCGCTCACGTTCGAGGGCAGCGTGCCGCACGGCCCGGTGCAACTGCTAAAGACGCCGATCCGCATGCTGTCGATCATCATCTACGACGACGATACGCAGGATCACGCCAAGCGCTACTAGCAGAACTGCTCCTACCCCCACCGGTTACCGATACGACGGCTCGTGTAGATGCGGGCTTTCAGCCGATACTCCCGCCCGATCGCCCGGGTATCCAATTCGTTCCGGCCAGCGGCACGCCCGCCATGGCGGCGGCTTCTATGCTGAGCGCGACCAAGTCTTCGCGTTCCAGGTGATGCACGTCGGCCTTGCCGCACGCCCGTGCGATG
>CAZILI010000014.1:12414-14323 GCA_964539965.1 uncultured Burkholderiales bacterium
TAGTTTCTCACCCGCTTGGCGCCGACCGCGGGATCGAGCCGCCGCTCGAGTTCGGCGTCTTGCGTGGTCACGCCCACCGGACACTTGCCGGTGTGACAGTGGTGGCAATAGCCCGCCTCGGTGCCGAGCGCGTGATAGTCCTCGCCGGCATCGACGTGCGTGCCGTCGGGCTTGAGCCAGGATGCGCTGTTGCAGCCGAGCGCCACTAGCACCCCTTGGCCGATCGACACCGCGTCGGCCCCTAGCGCGATCGCCTTGGCGACGTCCGCGCCGCTGCGTATGCCGCCCGACACGATAAGTTGCACCTTGCCTTTCATGTTCATGTCTTCGAGCGCATCCACCGCCTGGCGCACCGCCGCCAGCGTGGGGATGCCGACGTGCTCGATGAA
This sequence comes from uncultured Burkholderiales bacterium, assembly GCA_964539965.1. Classification (GTDB taxonomy): domain Bacteria; phylum Pseudomonadota; class Gammaproteobacteria; order Burkholderiales; family JALYOK01; genus CAZILI01. The sequence continues at coordinate 12,804 of CAZILI010000014.1, forward strand.
AACTTGCTGGGTGGCGGCCGTGCCGCCCTGCATGCCGTCGACCACGATCACGTCCGCGCCCGAATGCACGCACAGCTTCACGTCGTGAAACACTCGGGTGGCGCCGATCTTCACATAAATCGGCACCTCCCAATCGGTGATCTCGCGTAGCTCGTTGATCTTGATGGTGAGGTCGTCCGGGCCGGTCCAGTCAGGATGGCGGCAAGCCGAGCGCTGGTCAACACCCTCGGGCAAGATGCGCATCTTCGCCACCCTCGGATTGACCTTCTGCCCGAGCAGCATGCCGCCGCCGCCGGGCTTCGCGCCCTGCCCGATGACCACTTCGATCGCGTTGGCCTTGCGTACGTGATCGGGATTGAAGCCATAGCGCGACGGTAGGCATTGATACACCAGCGTCTTGGAGGATTGCCGCTCCTCCTCGGTCATGCCGCCGTCGCCGGTGGTGGTGGATGTCCCCAGCTCGCTCGCCGCGCGACCGAGCGCTTCTTTCACTCGCGCCGACAACGAGCCGAAGCTCATGCCGGCCACGGTGATCGGCATGTCGAGCACGACCGGCTTCTTTGCGTAGCGCGTGCCCAGCACGGTGGTGGTCGTGCATTTCTCGCGATAGCCTTCCAGCGGGTAGCGTGAGATCGACGCCGCCAAGAACACCAGATCATCGAAGGACGGCAGCTTGCGCTTGGCGCCCAGGCCGCGAATGTCGTACAAGCCGGTAGCCGCGGCGCGCTGAATGTAGTGGAGCACGTGCTGGTCGTAGCCGAAGCTCGGTTCTTTGTAGAGGCGTGCGCTCATCGCTCAGTACTCCTGATTGGCGTCGGCATTCCAGTTGTACAGCGACTTGGCGGAGGCGACGCGCCGAAATTCCGTCGCGGCATGGTCGATTCCGGCTCGGCTCAGCAAGCCACGCACCTTTGTGTAGTCCGCTTCGCTCATCGGCTCTTCGCGCGCGTCGGCACCGAAGGACTTGACCTTGCCGCGTACGTAGATGACCGCCTCGTACAGCGAGTCGCCGAGCGCATGGCCGGCATCCCCGCAGACGACCATGGTCCCTGCCTGGGCCATGAAGGCGGAAAAATTCCCGACACTGCCGCCCACCACGATGTCCAGTCCCTTGAGAGAAATGCCGCATCGCAGGCTGGCGTCACCCTCTATGACCAGCAGCCCCCCCTGCCCGCTCGCACCGGCGGACTCGGAGGCGAAACCTTTCACGCGCAACGTGCCGGACATCATGTTCTCCCCCACGCCCCAACCGACGTTGCCGTACACCGTGATGTCGGCGGACTTGTTCATACCGCCCAAGTAGTAGCCGGCATGACCGTGAACGTCGACTTGCACGGCGTGATCGACACCGACCGCGATGCTGTGCGCGCCGTTGGGATTGAGCACTTGCACCCGCCGGGTGTGGCTCGCCGGCAGATCGTGATGCAGATACTGATTGAGCTCGCGAACGCGCTGTTTCGCCAGATCGAAACTTACACTTTCCATATGTACAACTCCTCGGGCATCGGCTCGAACAGCTT
>CAZILI010000014.1:14333-21425 GCA_964539965.1 uncultured Burkholderiales bacterium
CGGTTTCGGCCACCACCGCCGGTTTGCAGGCAAACGGATCGCGCACCAGCGCCAATTCGTCCTTCGTTCCCATGAGGAAGGTGAAAAAGCCGTCTAGCTCGGCGAAGCCGCGCTTGAGCGCAGTGGCGAGATCGTCACCTTCGCGCGTACGCCATTCCAAAAAGCGGCAGGCGGCCTCGGTGTCGTTGTCGGTGTCGAAATGGATGCCGAGCGGCTCCAGCTTGCGGCGAATCTGATACGGATTGGACAGCGAGCCGTTGTGGACCAAGCAAAAGTCCTGTCCGGCGGTGAACGGATGGGCGCGATCGGGCGTCACCGCCGATTCGGTGGCCATGCGCGTGTGGCCGACCACGTGCGTGCCGGCCAGTTGCTCGAAGCCATAGCGCTGCGCAATCGCGGCCGGGGCGCCGATGTCTTTATACAAGTCCATCGACTTGCCGATCGAGAGCAAGTGCAGTTGCGGATAGTGCTCTTTGATCCAAGTCCTGACCGTGTCCGTCTGCAAATCGGAGACGAGCACGGCGTGGTTCTGCTTCGCGGTGAGCTGTGCCGGCGAGCCCAGGTGATGGGCGAAGTCATGGCTCAGTTGCATCCAATCAAAATCCAGCGCCGGCGCATACAAGCTGTACTTGAGTGCGTTGGCCACGGCTGGCTGCGTATACGCCGCCAGCCCGGCAGAGTCCGGTCCGCGCTCGGTCATGCCGACCAGCATGGGCACCGCCCACTCGCCCAGCTTGCCGCGCAGCTCCGGTTTCTTGATCAACAACCCAACGATTCCACACATGGCTAAAAGAACTCCAAGTAGCGATTCAACTCCCATTCCGAGACATGTCGGCTGTACTCGACCCATTCCATGCGCTTGAGTTCGATGAACTCTTTCGCGAGCTCCGGTCCAAGCGCATCGCAGATCACTTTGTCTTTCTCCAGCGCGTCGACCGCCTCTTTCAAGCTCTGCGGCAACACGCGCACGCCATGCCTCTTCAAATCGGCCGTGCTGAATTCGTACAAATTGGCGTTGATCGGCTTACCGGGATCGAGCTTGCGCTCCACGCCGTCGAGCCCGGCGGCGATGATGGCTGCGGTCACCAGGTAGGTATTGGCGCCGCCGTCGGCCAGGCGCAGCTCCAGGCGTCCGTAAGGAATACGCACCATCGAGGTACGGTTGTTGTCGCCGTAGGCGACGTAGGCCGGCGCCCAGGTGGCGCCCGACAGCGCCCGCCCCACGACCAAGCGCTTATACGAGTTGATCGACGGCGCCGCGATCGCGCACAGCGCTTCCGCGTGATGCAGCAAGCCGCCCAAGAAGTGGTATGCCAGGCTCGACAACCCGAGCTTGTTCTTGTCGCCGTCGTCGTGAAAGAGGTTCTTGCTCTTGGCGCTGCCGATCGACATGTGAAAGTGCGCACCGGTGCCGGTTCGATTGGCGAACGGCTTGGGCATGAACGTGCACACCATGCCGTGCTTCTTGGCGATTTCGGAGGCCGCCATCTTGAAGTAGATGAAATTGTCGGCCGAGGTCAGGCAATCGGCGTAGGTGTAGTTGATCTCGAATTGGCCGTTACCGTCCTCGTGGTCGATCTGGTACACATCGAAGCCGACCTTCTGCAGGCTCGTCACCAGCTCCTCCAAGAACGCTGCGCTGCGCGACAAGCCTTTGTAGTCGTAGCAGGGTTTGTCCAAGGTGTCGGTCTCGTCACACGGGATAAGCTTGCCGTCGCCGGCGCGCTTGAGCAGCATGAACTCAGGCTCGATCCCGGTGTACAAAGTCCACCCGCGCTGCGCGAGCTTGGCGAGTTGCCGCTTGAGCACCACGCGCGAATCGTACGGATAGGGTTTGCCGTTGACGTGCCCGTCGCAGACGATGCGCGCGAATCCCGGCATCCACGCCATGGTCTTCAGCGTCGCCGCCTCGCCCACCGCCATGTAGTCCGGTCCTTCCGGTCCCATGCCGAAGCCCCACATCGCGAAACCGGCGAAACCCGCGCCGGCGGTAAGCACGTCTTCCAGATGCGGGGCCGGCACGGCCTTGGACTTCGCGGCCCCGTGGACGTCGACGAACTGCGCGAGAATAAACTTGATATCGTTGTCTTTGAGCCATTTCTTCGCTTCTGCAAGCTTCATTGATTTCTCCCCGAACGACTGCTCAAACACCCAAGTCGAGATTTGGAAACAGGCAGCCGAGCCCGACCGGGCCGCCGCCTAACTCTTGTGCGATCGCGACCAGCTCTCGCCACAGATAGGGCGCAAAAGTCGGATCGCACCATAGCTGAAACAGCGGCCGGTCTTGCCAGCGCGAAGCAATCACCAGCACCGACACGCCGATCATGGAAGTCATCACCAGCGATCGCTCGGCGTGATCCAAAGATCGGAAGTCGAAGCTGCAGGTTTGCGATAGCACCCTGTTCGCCTCCGGCCCGGCCAGCACGATCTCGGCGTCTTCCCGCGCGACCGGGGTCACGCCCGCAAGCCCCCCGCCCAACCGGGCGCGCAACGCGTGCGCGTTGCGATCGGCGGCCGAGCCGTCTTCGATCAGAAACTCGCTCGTGCCGAGCCGCGCGATCAAACCGCACGAGCCGAGCGGCTGCCACTGATTGATCTGGGGCGGCGCGGCGATCCCCGCGTCACTCAACCAGCGCTGCGCCGCCGCGCCCTTCAACCCGAAGCGCGATAAGCAGGACAAGTCGGCGAGCGCGACCCGCTGCAGACGAGCTTGCTCTTGCGCGACATCGCCGATAGCGCGAGCGACCGGCATGTCGTTGTAGCGTCCCCACGTCGGCGCGAGGCTCGCCAACTCATCCGCGAGCGGGCTAGCGCGCACGGCCCGCGTTTCGACCGCAGTCGCGCTGCGCGGCGCTGGCGTGGCATGCAAGGTTCTCTGGCGTTGCCCGTCGGCGTCGTAGAACGGGGTCTTTACCACTGTCGCTTCCACCAAATCGCCGCCATCAACACGAATGGTGAAGCGCGTGCCGATCTCGCCTTGGTCGGGCTCGACGTAGGCTAGCCCGATCACCTGCCCGAGCGTCTCGCTGGTCGCAACACTGGTGACGCGACCGGCGATGCGTTGCTCGCGTATGACGAGATGACACTCTTTGGGAACGGCTTGCTTGTGCCCCGTGGTCATGCTGAAGCCGACCAAGATCTGCCGCGCCGGCTTCTGCCGGATGATCTTCAAGCTGCGCTGGCCGATGAAGAACGGCTTGTCCATCTTCACGGCGAAGCCGGCGGCGGCCTCGAACGGATGCGTGAGTCCGTCGGTGTCCTGCCCGACGATCATGTGCGCCTTCTCCAATCGCAGCAGGCGCTGCGCCTCGACCCCGAAGGCAGCGATACCATCGCGCTCGCCCTCGCGCATCAGCGCGTCCCACAAGCTCGCCGCGTAGCTTGTGGGCACGTGGATTTCATAGCCGAGCTCGCCGACGAATCCCACGCGCAGGAGCCGCGCGGGGATGCCCCCCACCTCGCCTTCGCGCACGCCGAGATAGGGAAACGCCGCCTCCGACAGGTCGAGACTCGTAAGCCGTGCCAGGACGGCGCGCGAATTCGGGCCGGCGAGATTCAGCGCGGCGAAGTGCCCGGTGAGGTTCACGATGCCGAGGTCGAGCCACCACATCGTGTTAAGGCGAGCCAACTCCCGATACACCGTCGCCGAGCCGGTAGTGGTGGTGGTGAAATAGAAGTGCTGTTCGGCAAGTCGCGCCACTACACCGTCGTCGATCACCACGCCCGACTCGTCGCACATGAGGCAGTATCGCGTCGTGCCGACCTTCATGTTGCCAAAGCGTCCGGTGTAGACGCGCTCGAGGAACTGCGCGGCATCCGGCCCGTACACTTCTAGCTTGCCCAAGGTGCCGACATCGATCAGGCCGACGGCGTTGCGCACCGCGCGCGCCTCGGCGAGCACGCACGCGTCCTTGGATTCGCCCGGACGCCGGTAGTATTCGGGCCGCAGCCACACGCCCGCCTGCATGAACTTCGCTCCCGACTTCTCATGCCGCGAGTGGAGCGCAGTCAACCTCTCGGGATGAAAGCCGCGCCCGGCCAAGTGGGAGAGCGGCACCGGGTGAACGAACGGCCGCGCCGTGGTCGTGCCGATCTCACCGATTGGCTTGCCACACAGGCGCGCCAACACGCGGATAGCGTTCATGTTCGAGTGCTTGCCCTGGCTCGGGCCCATGCCGACCGTCGTGTAGCGCTTGAGCAGCTCGATGTTATCGAAGCCTTCCTGCGCGGCGTCGAAAAAATCTCTGAGCTGCAGATCCTCGTCGAAATCGACGAAGTTCTTGCCCTTGGGATGAGGAAAAATGGGATAGGAGTGATTCGGTGTACCGGCCTCGCGCGGCACGCTGAATGGGCCCAGCGGCGCGCCGAAGCCAAGATAGCGCGCGGCGTCCGCCCCCGCCCGCTCGCCGTCGCGCAGCTTATTGGCGAGCGTATAGATGCCGTTGACACGCCCGGCGGCAAACACGCCCGGCGGCAGCATATTCGGCAAGAACTGCTCGAGGCTGGCATCGTAGCGCACGCCGGCGCCGGCCTGGTAGGCGAGATTGAGCGCCGGCGCGTACCCCACACTCATGGCGATGGCATCGCAAGCGATGGTCTCACAGCCTGCCAGGACGAGTTCTCCGGCGCGATTCAGGGGCGCCACCACGGCCGCGCCGACCCGATCGCCGCGCGGCGCGGGAATGGCTTCCACGACGCCGTAGCCGCGACGTACCGCGATACCGTAGCCGCTCGCCCGCTCGGCCAAGCGCAGCGCGTCGCCTTCACGGCGCAAATCGATCACCGCCGCCACGTCGACGCCGTGGGCGCGCAAGTCGAGCGCGGCGAGATAGCCTTCGTCGTTGGCGGTCAGCACTAGGGCGCGCTCGGCCGGACGCACGGCGTAGCGGTAGATGAGCCGCTGCGCGGCCGATCCCAGCATGACTCCGGGCAGATCGTTGTTACGAAATACGGCTGGCTGCTCGTAGGCACCGGTTGCGATCACCACCGCGCGAGCGCGCAGCTTGGTCATCTTGTCGGCATCGACTAAGGCGAGCCAATGATCGGCGTAGTAGGCCGCAGCCTCGGTGCCGAGCATCACCTCGATGCCCGCCTCGCGTGCCAGGCGTGAGAGCAAATCTTGCCGCACGTCGTCGACGTACCGATCCATTCCCTTCTGAAAGGTGAGCGATCCACCCGCGTGCGCGTTCTCATCGATCAACGCCACTTTGGCGCCGGCCGCCGCCGCGGTGAGCGCCGCCGCGAGCCCCGTCGGGCCGGCGCCGACCACCGCGATGTCGGTGAAGGCGTAGCGCTTGGGCGTCGCCGTCCGCACGCTGTCGTAACGCACTTCGCCTAGCCCCGCCGCCTCGCGTATGGTGCGCTCCCAGCGTGCGAAGCGCGCCTTCGGCGTGTGGAAGGCTTTGTAATAAAAGCCGACCGGCAAGAAGCGAGACAGCCGATCCATGACGGCTCGGCGATCGCCCGCTAGTCCGCCGACGGTATTGACCGCACGCAAGTCCATGCCGCTTGCGAGCGCGCTGACGTCGGCGCGCAAATTGAGCCGGTCACCCCATTGCATGAGCACGTTCACGTCGTGATTGGCGAGCGACAGGATGCCGCGTAAGCGGTGATACTTGAAACTGCGGCCCATAGCGAGCACGCCGCTCGCGTGCAGCGCGCTCGACACCGTGTCGCCGGCAAAGCCTTGATAGTCGCCGCCTTCGAACAGAAAGCGCAGCGGCCGCGAGCGGTCGATCCATTCGCCCGTGACCGGCGGCAACCGCCCGCTCATCGGTCCGCTCCGTACAGATACGTCCGCCGGACTTCGTCGCGCACGGTGTCGCGCTCGGCGACGAACCACACGCCGCTCGGCACGTGGTACCACCATTCGCGTTTCACCCCCGGCGCGCCGTTGCGATTGAAGACGTAGTCGGCCCAGGCGGCATCGGTCGCGGCGTCGGGATCGGGCGCCTCGCGCATCTCGCCCCAGTAGAAGAACTCCGACACCGGGCGCAGTCCGTTGATCGGGCAGCGTAGCAGCTTCATGCGCGGTCAGTGCCCAACCGAGGCCGCTCCCTTCTCGCCGGTCAATCTGAAATCCTTGAACCGATCCAAAGTGAAGGACTTAATAAGGTCATGATCGCGATCGTTGGCGACGGTGAACGACATGGTCTTCCCGCACACGGGCGTGGCCTTGAATCCCCACGTCCCCCAGCCCGAGTCGAGATAAAAGCCCTCCACCGGCGTCTTGCCCATGATTGGCGCGAAGTCGGGTGTCATGTCGGCCATGCCGGCCCACTGCCGGTTGACCTTGACGTGCGACAGGAACGGAAACATGTCGAGCATATGAGCGGCGAGCCCCTCGACGAAATCCAAGGTGGAGCGCGTGTTGTGCAGTTCGTAGGGATCGAGCGATGCGCCCATCACCAGCTCGCCGCGCGCCGACTGACTCACATAGACGTGCAGACTGCCGGAGACGAAGATCGGATCGAGCCAGGGCTTCATCGGCTCGGTCACCATAGCCTGTAGCGGGTGCACATAGATCGGCGTGCGTATGCCTACCATGTCGGTTAGCCGCGGCGTGGAGCCCGCCACCGCGCACAGCACCTTGCGCGTGCTGACATAGCCACGGTTAGTGCGAACTCCCTTGACCTTGCCGCCTTCGAGGTCGATGCCCAACACCTCGGTTTGCTGATGGATCTCTACCCCGCGCAAGTCGGCACCCCGCCCGTAACCCCAGGCAACGGCGTCGTGGCGCGCGATCGCACCCGGCTTGTGATACAGGGCCCCGAGAATGGGTGCATGCCCGCCGCAACTGATGTCCATTTGCGGACAGGCTCGCAGCACGTCATCGGCATAGACCAACTCGCTGTCCACGCCGAGATGCTTGTTCACCTCGGCACGCCAGCGCATGGTCCGCATGGCGGCGTCGGTGTGCGCGAGCGTGTAGTGCCCGCGGTTGGAATAGAACAAGTTGAGATCGAATTCGGCCGACAGATCTTGGTATAGCCGCACGCTCTCGTCGTAGAACGCCACACCCTCGGGCGTCAGGTAGTTCGATCGAATGATGGTGGTGTTGCGTCCGGTGTTGCCGCCGCCCAAATAGCCCTT
>CAZILI010000015.1:0-21346 GCA_964539965.1 uncultured Burkholderiales bacterium
ACGCGCTGGCGCTGTCCGCCGGACAGTTGGTGTGGATAGGCGGCGGCGATGCGCGGCGGGTCGGGCAAGCGCACGCGCGCGAAGATGTCGAGTATGCGTTGCGCGCGCTCGCGCGCGCTGTACGCGCCGTGCTCGCGCAGCAGCTCGTCGATCTGCGCGCCGCAGCGCATGACGGGATTGAGCGCCGTCATCGGCTCTTGAAAGATCATGCGCGCGCCGCGTAGCGCACGCAGACGCTCGCGCGAGGCGGTGAGCAGGTCTTCGCCCTGCAGGCGTATCGAGCCGGCCGCCGCGCGCAGATTATCGGCGAGCAAGCCCATGACGGCTTGCGCGATCACCGACTTGCCAGAGCCGGACTCGCCGACCAGGCACAGAGTGCGCCCGGCCTGCACCGCGAAGCTCACCGCTTCGACCGCGTGAGCGCGATCGGCGCCGCGCGGCAGGGCCACGGTCAGCGCGTCGACTTCGAGTACCGGCCCTTGTGCCGTCATCGCTTGTCGCCGCCGCGCTTGCTGAACTTGGGGTCGAGCGTGTCGCGCAGGCCGTCGCCCAGCATGTTGACCGCGAGCACCGCGAGCGCCAAGAACACGCCGGGATACAGCACGTTGTGCGGGTACTGATTGAACTGTATGCGCCCCTCGGCCATGATATTGCCCCAGGTCGGCACGTCGGTCGGTAGCCCCACGCCGAGAAAGCTCAAGATCGCCTCCACCAGGATGGCGAATGCGCATATGTAGGTGCCTTGCACGATTAGCGGGGCGAGCGTGTTCGGCAGCACGTGGCGATAGAGAATCTTGTACACCGGCGTGCCGAGCGAGATCGCCGCCTCGACGTAGGGCTCTTCGCGTATGGTCAACACGAGCGAGCGCACCAGTCGCACCACACGCGGGATCTCGGGCACGGTAATGGCGACGATCACGGTGGCAAGGCTTGCGCGCCACAGCGCGACCAGCGCGATAGCGAGCAGGATGCCCGGAATCGCCATCATGCCGTCCATGACGCGCATCACGACGCTGTCCACCCAGCGCACATAGCCGGTCACCAGTCCGATGAGAATGCCGAGCACCAGGCTCGCGCAAGCCACCGCCACCCCGACGATCAGCGACACCCGCGCGCCGTACAGTACCCGGCTGTAGATGTCGCGGCCGTAGCTGTCGCTACCCATCCAGTAGGTGTGCCGAAAGGAATCCCCCTCGAGGGTCACGACGTCGGCGCTCGCCCCCGGCAGCAGATCGCGATTCACCGGATCGAGCAGAGTCGGGTCGATAGTACCGAGCCAGGGCGCGGCGACGGCAACCATCAGCAGCAACGCCAGCACGCCACCGCCGATTCGCACCGCCCAGTTATGCCACAACGCCCGCTTCGCCGCGGGCGCCGCCTGCGCCTCAGGCGTTTCGACTGCCTGCGCCGTCTGACCCACTTCGTTCATCAGTAGCGTATGCGCGGATCGAGCGCCAAGTAGGACAAGTCCACCAGCAGATTGATCAGCACGTAGGCCAGCGAGAACAGCAAGATCACGCCCTGAATGGTGGGGAAGTCGCGCGCCAATACCGCTTCCACCGTGAGCCGGCCGAGCCCGGGAATGGAAAACACGCTCTCGGTGACGACGACACCGCCGATCAGAAGCGCGATACCGATGCCGATCACCGTCACGATCGGCACGGCGGCATTGGCGAGCGCGTGGGCGACCAGCACGCGCGACTCGCGTAGCCCCTTGGCTCTGGCGGTGCGCACATAGTCCTCGGTGAGCGCGTCGGCGACCGCGGCGCGTGTCACGCGCGCGATCAGTGCCACGTAGATGACGGACAACGCGAGGCTAGGCAGAATGAGATGCCGAATGAACGGAATGAAGCCCTCGGCGAGGCGGCGGTAGCCTTGCACCGGCAGCCAGCCGAGCTTGAGCGAGAACAAATAGATGAGCAGATAGCCGAGCACGAACACCGGAATGGAGAATCCTAGGGTGGAAAACCCCATCAAGGCACGGTCGAGCCAGCCGCCGCGCCTCCAGGCGGCCAAAGTTCCCAACGGTACGGCGAGCAAGACCGCGAAGCCGATCGTGAGGGCGGCCAGCGCCAGGGTCGGTTCGATGCGCTGCGCGATCAGCGCCGCGACGGTCTTCTTGAAAAAGAATGACTCGCCGAGATTGCCGCGCGCGACTCCGCCCAACCAGATGCCGAACTGGGTCAGGATGGGCTTGCTCAATCCCAGATCGGCGCGTATGCGCTCGATTTGCTCGGCGTTGGCGTTGTCGCCGGCGATGATCGCGGCGGGATCTCCCGGGGTCAAGCGCAGCAACAGGAAAACGAAGATCGCCACCACCAGCAACACCGGTATGATCGCCAGCAGGCGGCGCGCGATGAAGGCGATCATTCAGCGGTTGTGGCGCGCAGGGCAGCGGCGGTGCGCAGGGGCGCACCCTACGCTGGAGCCATCCATCGTGTCATCGCGTTGTGCCCCACGCACCGAACGCGGCGCTCATTCTTTGGTGGCATTCCACACCACCGGCGCGGGGCTGCCGACGATAATGCCCTTGACGTTCTTGCGCGCCGCCAGCGGAAAATCGTATTCGCCCAGCGGCGCGTGGGTAGCGATCGCCAGCGCACGCAGCTGAACCTGCTCGGCAAGGGCTTTGCGCTCGCTGGCGTCATCGGTGCGCGCGAAGCGCGCGCGTAGCTTCTCCAGCTCGGCGTCGCACGGCCAGCCGAACCAGGCTTTGTCGCACGATCCGTTGGAGGGGTAGTTGACCGCCGGGCTCATGATGTCGGCTGCCGCCCACACGGTGAGAAAGGCGTTCCAGCCGCCCTGCTGCGGTGGATCTTTCTTGGCGCGGCGCGACACCAAAGTCTGCCAATCCATGGCCTGCATGTCGACCTTGAAGCCAGCCTGACGCAACAGCTGCGCCGCCACCACCGGCAGCTTCGCGATCGCGGTGACGTCGGTCGGCTGCAGCAACACGATCGGCATGCCGTCGTAGCCCGACTCCGTGAGGAGCTGGCGCGCGCGTTTCATGTCCGGGTTGGCCAACATCTGCGCGCCCGCGGTGGTCGCGTAAGGGCTCTTGCACGGATAGATCGAGGCGCAGGTGCGATACAGATCGGGCACACCCACTTGGGCGCGCAGGAAAGCGCTCTGGTTCATCGCCGCCAGCGCCGCTTGCCGCACTTTCGGATTGTCGAACGGCGGATGCAGATGATTGAAGCGCAGCATCGCCTGAATGCCCGGCGGAAAGTAGTTGACGATCTGCACGTCCTCACGCGCTTTCAAGGTCGGATACAACTCGTAGGGCGTCGACTCGATGATGTCGATCTCGCCGGCCAGCAGAGCATTCACCTGCGTCTGCGGATCCTTGATAATCACCCACTCGACCCGATCGAACTTGGCGACCTTGCCGCCCGCGGTGCCGCTGGCGGGCTCGCTGCGCGGCTTGTATTGATCGAACTTAGCGTACACCACACGCTCGCCGGGTTTCCACTCCTCCTTCTTGAAGACGAACGGACCCGAGCCCACGAACTCGTCGATCTGCTTGTCGGCCGGGGTGTCGGCCACGCGCTTCGGCATGATGAAAGGCACGTTCGAGCTGGCCTTGCCGAGCGACTCCAGTACCAAGGCGTAGGGTTCCTTGAGCGCGATGCGAAACGACTTGGTGTCGGTCGCCTCCAGCTTGTCGATCACGGCGAACAGCGCCTGCCCCATCACGTCGCGCTTGCCCCAGCGCGCCAGCGAGGCGAGGACGTCCGCGCTCGTCACGGGTTTGCCGTCGTGAAATACGAGCCCGTCGCGCAAGCTGAATTCGTATGTCTTCTTATCCGCGCTCACGCGCCACCGGTCGACCATCTGCGGGGCGATCTCGCCCTTGGCGTCGGTCGCGAACAAGGTGTCGTACACCATGTAGCCGTGATTGCGGCTGATATAGGCCGTGGTCCAAATCGGATCGAGGATCGTCAAATTGGAGTGCGGCGTGATGCGCAAGGTCTTCGCATCGCCCGCGCCGAGCGCAGGCAGCGCCGCAAACGCCAGGCACGCGAAGCCGGCGAGCGCGCGAAATAGACGGCTCATGGGGTGTCCTATGCGATAGGTTGCGCTGGGGCCTGCCTCTCCCGTTCTAGGCAAGAGGAAGGCCTCGCGTGGGCGTGTCCGAGCTTACCCTTGAGTCTTTACTTGAGCTGGTCCTTCACGGCGTCCAACGCGGCTTGCGCGCACTGCTCGTCTTGGTCCCCACTCGCGCCGCTCACGCCGATCCCGCCGATGTGTTTGCCGCCCGACATGACCGGCAGGCCGCCCGGAAACGCGGCGGTGCCCGGCACCAGCTCCAAGCCCTTCACGTCTTTCGAGATCTCGCCGAACTTGCGGCTCGACACCGGCACGCCTGCCGAAGTCGCCGCCTTCAGTTGGGAAATGCGCACGCTGATCATGAACGAATCGTCCATGCGCGTGTAGTGCTTGAGATTGCCACCGTCGTCGACCACCGCGATAACCATCTTCCAGCCTTCGGCTTTGGCCTTCTGTTCGCACGCATCCGCCATTTTCTTGGCGATCGCTTGTGTCAACACCGGTCGCATTTCTTGCGCCCAGGTCTGTGTCGCAACTAGCGCACCCAATCCCAATACCATCGCTCCGAGAGCAGATCTTGCAGACGACATTGAATCCCTCCTGTTGATGTGTGAAAGCGAACTGCGCGTTGATTCTACCCGCAAAGAGCGTCACCGCATGGAGCCGGCGGGCGTGGGACGTATAATTCATGATCACGTCGTTTGGACGAGGCCACGATGAAGATCGCAGCTCGCGCAGCTTTGCCCTTTGTCGTCTTGCTGCTCGGCGCGTGTGCGCAGAGCGGGCCGCGCGCACCGGCGCCGGCTCCGAGCCTGCCCTTGCCAGGCACGGGGCGCCCTGCGGTGGAGCCCCAAAGGGGTGCGATAGCGAGCACCTGCACGCTCGCGCAGAGCACCGTCCAGTCGGAATTCGTGCGCCGGATCAACGCTGCGCGCGCATCGGGACGCGCCTGCGGCGCCCGCAGCTATGCGCCGGCCGCGCCGGTCGCGTGGAACAGGACGCTCGCCTACTTGGCGAGCCAGCACTCGGAAGACATGCGGCGCATGAAAGCTTTCGGCCACGGCGGCTCGGACGGCAGCGGCGTCACCCAGCGCGCGCAGCGTTTGGGCTATCCGTATCGGGTGATCGCGGAGAACGTCGCCTACGGGTCGCCGCCGGAAGCATCCGGCATCGAGTCCGCCATGGCCGACTGGCTCGCCAGCGCGGGCCACTGCGCCAACATTATGGACCCGCGCCATACCGAATTCGGCGTGGCGTGTTCGGAGAGCCCCGCGACGGGGCAAGTGTTCGGAATCCGCTACTGGACGATGGTGCTGGGCCGGCCGCAATAGCCGGCGGCGCTCGGAGGGTGCGAGAGTCTAGACGTGCGCGTCCATGCGCCGCAGCCGGCGCGCCAGCACGCGCATGACTTCGAGGCTGAAGTCCGGGGTTTGGCCGACCAGGCGCAGGAAGCGCTCGCGGTCTACCGGGATCAGTTTGCAAGCCGTCTTCGCTACGACAGTGGCGCTGCGCACCTTGGTGTCGATCAGGGCCATCTCGCCGACGATGCCACCCGGACCGACGGTTTCCACCACTCGACCTTGGATGGACACGACGACCGTGCCTTGTTGCACGTAGTACAAGACATGGCCCGGTTCGCCTTCGGTGAAAACGATATCCCCGGCCGCGAAGGTCGCGGCAGCCGGCGCGTCTTGAAAGAGTTCGGTAGCCATTGGTTTTGTCCCAGCCCAGGATCAGCGCCACGACTCTAGCAAGATCTCGCTCACGCTCATCTGTCGAACTAGGATGCGATTCTCGCGCAATCTTCGCAATCGCGGCCGTTTCAACGCGAAAGAACGCGCATACGCACTAGGGCTGAACGAGCACTTCCAGTCGTACGCGCGCAAGGCCTCGCTTGAGCATGGCGAGTTCTCGCGCCGCAGCATAAGACAGGTCGATCAGACGCCCGTGGTGACTAGGCAGCCGATCGTTGATCACGACCACCACGCTGCGCTTGTTACGCAGGCTGGTGATCTTCACCCGCGTGCCGAACGGCAAGCTCGGGTGCGCTGCCGACAACGCGTGCCTGTCGTACGGCTCGCCGCTTGCGGTAGGCTTGCCGTCCAGCCAATCGTGATAGTAAGAGGCGATGCCGACCTGCACTGCGGCCGGCGCCGGTTCACCATCGGCCGCTTGCACCGCGCAAGCGCCCAGCATCGCGAGCACGGCCAGCGCGCGGCAATACTGAACGCCTACTCTAGGGGTATGCGAGCGAAACCCGCTTGCAGTAAGGCTTTTCAGCATGCTACTAGAAGGGGTATGCACGACGCGTGCCGAACCTCAGCTCGCCAGAAAGCCTTCCAGGAATTCGAGCGTGCGCTCGACCGCGGTGTCGACCACGTCGCGGCCGATCTCGACGTTTGCCAAACGCGCATCGCCGAACACGCCGTTGCGCGTTTGCTCGTGGAAAGGGATCGGCACCTGTAAGAAGAATGGCTGGTTTTGGAACGCGTATTTGCGGTCGGTCGGGATCATGTCGCCCGGCGCCAGCGCCTCTTCGCGCACCAACTCGGGCGCCAACTCCATCAGCACGCTGGTCTCGACTTCGCACGCGTGGCCGAAGCGCGGCGTCTTACCGTGCGCCTTGACGCGATCGGCCGCCTGATGAAAATAGAAGCTGGTCGCCGCCTTCAAGCCCAGTTCGTAGGTCAGCTTGGTGGTGACGACATTGAGGATCGCGACGTTGCCGTTGTGGCCGTTCACGAACAACACGTGATTGATGCCGTTTGCCTTGATCGACTTACCGATGTCGGTGCACACGGCAATGAAGCTCTCGGCGCTGAGCGTGATGGTGCCCGCGAATCCGGTGTGGTGATACGACAAGCCGAACGGCAACGGCGGCACGACCACGGCACGCGGGTGCATACGCGCGGCGATGCGCTGCGCCAAGCGGTGCCCGGCCCAGTAGTCGGTGCCGAGCGCGAGATTGGGGCCGTGCTGCTCGGTGGCACCGGTAGGAATCAGCGCGAGCTTCACCGTCTTCATCGCCTCGCGAAATTCCACCGAGGTCATCTCGCTCATCTCATACCAAGTTCGCGATGATCCGTTCACCTCTGTCCTCCTAGTGTCCTGTTGCCGAAGTAGTTCTCGAGCGCGCCCGTCAAGTCATAGCGCGCGCTGTATCCCAAATCCCGCGCGATGCGCTCAGCGCGCATGAGCGGCAGCACCAGCCCGGCCGGCGCCGCCTCGAAGTAGATTTCGAAGTCGGGCACCAGGCGCTTGAGGGCGAAGACGATCGCCGGATAGGTCGTCGTGAATCCGGTCACGTGATACACGCTCTGCAGCTCGGCGCTCGACTCGACCGCCAGCCGCAGCGCTTGCGCGGCATCTTCGACGTGAATCAGGTCGAATGGATCGATCGGCGCATGACAGGGTGCGCTGGCGCCGGGAGCGGCCGCCTCGAGCAGCCGGTTGAGCAGCGCCGCCGCCCCGCCGTACCAGCGGTCGGGCCCGAACACCAGCGGCAAGCGCAAGGTCGTCACCGCGAGCGCGAAGCGATCGCGATAAGTTTGCGCCGCTTGCTCGGCCATCAGTTTGCTGAGCCCGTACACGGTGGTCGGCCGCGGCGTCGCGCTTTCCTCGACTCGGCGCTCGGCGTACAGGCGGGCCGGCCCGAACACGACCGACGATCCGGCGGCGAGCACGCGCGCCACCCCGCGCTGCTGTGCCGCGCGCAAAACGTTGGTCCAACCGATGACGTTCACCCCGAGCGCGCGCGCCGGTTCGATTTCACCGCTGTGCATGAGGCCTTGCGCTTGCGCATTGTGGCCGATCGACCAGATGACGACCTCGGGCGCGCTCCGCTCGAGCGCGGCGCTCACAGCGGCGAAATCCTCTACCGATCCTTCTATCATCGTGATTCGGCCCGCGAGGTCGGCGATCAGATCGACCGGCATGGCTTGGCCGAACCCCGCGACCTTGTGGCCGGCGGAAACCAAGGCGCGCGCGATGTGCGAGCCCACGAATCCGTTCGCGCCGAATAGCAACACCGAGCGCACGGCCATGGTTCCGCCTACACGCGAAAGCGCGCGAGCGCTCGCTCGTCCAGTTCGATACCCAAGCCCGGCCGATTCGGCACCGCGATGTGGCCGTCGACCGCCAGCAACGGCTCGCGCAAGATCGCATCGCGCAGCGCGTTGTCGCCGACGTCGTACTCGAGATAGGCGGGCTGCGGCTCGTTGTCGCCGGCGGGATAGGCGGGATGCGCGGCCATCAGATGCACGGCGGCGGCGAGCCCCACGGCTGCGCCCCAAACATGCGGCGACATGCGCGCATGGCGCAACAAGCAAAGGTCGGCGATCAGCTTGCCCTGCGTCAAGCCACCGCACAAGGTGAGATCGGGCTGCGCGATGTCGAGCGCGCGCGGCGCCAACATGCGCTCGAAGTCGTACGCCGTGTACAGCGCTTCGCCGGCGGCGAGCGGAATCGGCGATTGCGCCAGCAAAGCGCGGTAACCGTCGAGGTCGTGCGGCGCGAGCGGCTCTTCGTACCAAAATACGCCGTGGCGCTCGAGCCCGCGCGCGCTCGCCCGCGCGGACTCGAGCGTATAGTTGCCGTTGCTGTCGACCATGAGGTCGGCATGCGGATACGCCGAGCGCGCCAGCGCCGTGCGCTCGGCGTCCGACTTGGGGCTCAGTCCGATCTTGATCTTGAGCGCGCGAAAGCCGCTACCTTCGAGGCGCGCCAACTGGCGCTCGAGTTGGTTGTCGGGGTCTTGCGTGATATAGCCGCCGGAGGCGTACACGGGAATCCGCTCGCGCAGCTTGCCGCCGAGCAACTGGTACACGGGTACGCCAAAGGTCTTGCCGATGGCATCGTGAAGCGCGATGTCGATGCCGCTCAGCAGCCAAACCAACGGATTCTGCGTGCCGAAGTGGTAGTGCTTGGCCAGCACCAGGTTCCAGAGCGCGCGCTGCTCGAACACGCTGCGCCCGAGGTAGTAGCCGCGCGCGAGTTCGAGAAAGCTCGCCACCGCCGCCGGCGGCCCCCACGCCTCGCCCATGCCGACGATGCCGTCGGCCGTGGTCAGCTTGACCAGGGTGGCGGCGCGCTTTGCCACCAAGCCGCGCGCCGAACCGTAGCCCTTACCCGGCGCGAGGGGATACTCCAGGGCGAGCAATTCAATGTCGCGTATAGTACTCAAGCCTCGCGTCCTCTAAAAGTACCCGCGCCGATGCCGATACAGTGGTTGAGTTTACCCGGTTTGGAAACGCGCTGACGCCGCCCGATTCGCCATGATGCCAGGCATGCACACCGAAAACGCCCAGCGCCCCAAGGTCGTGATGGTGGAGGACAACGACTCCATCGCCGACATTCTCAGCTTCTATCTGGAGCGGCACGACTTCGAGGTCGTGTTGCTGCCCGACGGCCGTTCCGCCGAGCGCCACATCGCCGAAGCACCCCCGCCCAACCTGGTCCTGCTCGACGTCGTCCTGCCGTTCGTGGACGGCTACCAGCTCATCGCGCGCATCCGCAGCCATCCCACTTGGGGCAAGGTGCCGGTTATCATGTTGACCGGCAACACCGAGAAAGAGGACATCGACCGCGCATTCCGAGCCGGCGCCGACGACTACATCGCCAAGCCGTTCAAGCCCGAAGCCTTGCTGGAGCGCCTGCGGCGGTTCTTGGCGTAATCGGTCTGCTGGCGAGGCGGTATCGACCAACCGCCCTGGGCACGGTGGGCGGACAAAAATGACAACGAGGAGAGGACACATACCATGCGTCTCAGCACGATCCGTCACGACGGATGCGAACAAGCCGCGATCGCGACGCGACGCGGACTGGTGCCGATCGCCGCCATCAACGCTCATCTGGGCAGGGCCTGGCCGACCGAACTGCTCGGGCTCATCACGCAAGGCTTGAGCCCGGCCCTGTTGGAGGACGCCGAGCGGACCCCGGAGGCGCTCGATCCTACCGGGGTGCGCTACGGTCCGCTGTACCGCCGTCCGCGCAAGATCTGGGGCATCGGGCTCAACTACCGCGATCACGCGCAAGACTTGAACGCGCCCTTCCCGACCGAGCCGGCGTCGTTCATGAAGTGCGACAACACCATCATCGGGCCGGGCGACCACATCGAGCTGCCTCCCCAATCCGAGCGCGTGACCGCTGAGGCCGAACTCGGCGTGGTGATCGGCAAGCCGTGTAAGGACATTTCCGCCGAGCAAGCGCAGGTCTACCTGGCCGGCTATTGCCTCATCATCGACATGACGGCAGAAGACATCTTGCAGCGAAATCCCCGCTTCCTGACACGATCGAAGAACTTCGACTCTTTCTTCTCGTTCGGGCCACAGCTCATCACGCCGGACGAGGTCGCCGACGTGCTAGGCCTCACCGTGGGGACATACAACAACGGCAAGCTGCACCGCGAAAATCAGGTGCGCAACATGGCCTTTCCGCCCGACTACTTAGTGGCGTTTCACTCGCAGGTGGCCACCCTCTATCCCGGCGACATCATCAGCACCGGCACGCCGGGCGCGGTCGTGATCAAAGAGGGTGACGTGGCGGAATGCAGAATCGAGGGGTTGGGCGTACTCACCAATCCGGTGCGGCGGGCAGGCGCGTAGCGAGGGCGGCGGTGAGCAGGGCGCGCCCCCTAGGGCACGATGGCTCCAAGGAGCGTAGGGTGCGTCCCACGCACCGTTGGTGCGTCCCGCGCACCGGGCGTGTGCCCTACGGCTCGAGGCGTAACGATAACTGTAGCTTGTCGTAGGCGGCGAACTCTTCCACCGCACGTTTGGCGGCCGCTAGGGTGTCGGCTTCGCCGGCGAGGCTTGCCGCCTGCCAGCGATATTTTCCGTCCCACTTGCCGTACGGCCCCAGCTCGACCACACCGAGCTTGGTGTTGCCCATCCAAAATCCCCACGACCGGTAGCCGCGTTCCCAAAAGGTTTTCTGTTGGAATACCTTGCGCTTTCTTCCGCGTTGCGCCGGCGATCGCTTCTTTTCCATGCCGATCGATCCTACCCCTTAAGGCCGGCGGCGAAGCGCGGATACACTTCGGCGACTTCGCTGCGTATGCGCGTTCGTATCAGATGCAGCACCTCCGGCTCCGGTACGGGCGTCACCGTGAGCTGCGCGGGCCGATCGAACTCGAAGCCAGTATTGTCGAGCACCTCTTCCAAGGTGTGCCCAGGATGCACGCTTTGAAGACAAAAGCGGCGGCGCGCGCGATCGAAGGAAAACACCGCCAAGCTCGTCACCATCGCGTGCGGTCCGCCGGGTCGATACAGCCCGGCTTCGCTGACGCCGGGCGCGCTCACGAAATCGACCTTGGGCACCATCACGCGGCGCGTATGCTCTTCGCGAAACAGGATCACGCGCGGAATTAGGTAATACAAATACGCCGATCCGAACGAGCCCGGCCAGCGCACATCGACCCGCGGATACTGCCCCGTGCCGACGAGATTGATATTGCCCTGACCGTCGATCTGACCGCCGCCCAAAAAGAACGCGTCGATGCGCCCCTGCGCGGCGAGATCGAAAATCTCCACGCCGCCGTCGGTGAAGGCGTTGTTACGCAGCGAATTGAGCACGCTCACGCGGGTCGCGCCGCGCGAAAGTTCGCGCGTGACGAGCGCGGCCGAGCCCGGAATGGGCGAGGCGGCGCCGACCGCGATGTGCCGTGACCCGCGCAGCAGGCGGGCGATCACGGCGATCAGCAATTCGGTAGGGCTGTAGTCGCTCATGGATAGGCGAACGGCTGCGGATATGGCGAACCGAACGGCCTGCCGGCCCGTATCGCCTGCACGGGCTTGAGATACCTCGCGCCCTGGCGCTTGTTGCCTTTGGTATCGAGGAAGGTCACCGGCTCCTCGACCAACTGCAGCATCGATACGTCGGCGGGCGCGCCGACGCGCAAGCTCCCCAGCCCTTCGACCTTGCCGATGACGCGCGCCGGATTGATGGTCGCCATCGCCACCACCTGCTCCAGGCTGAAGCCCAAGTTGAGGAACTTGCTCATCACGCCGGGCAAGAACGGCAGGCTCGGCGAATTGGCGCTGACCGCGTGGATGTCGCTGCTGATGGTGTCGGGAGACAAGCCCTGCGCAATGGCGGGCTCGGCGATCGCGTAGTCGAAACTGCCGGCGCCGTGGCCGACATCGAAGAGGACACCCCGCGCTTTGGCAGCGAGCACCGCGGGTAGCAGTTTGCCGTCTTGCACGGTGTTGTTGCCGAGGCCGCTATAGGCATGGGTCAAAATATCACCGGGCCGCAGCAAGTCGAGCAGCTCACTCAGCTCTCCCGGCGCATCGCCGATATGGCACATGACACGCCCAGGCGCGCCGGAGCGCTCGATCGCCGCCAGTGCGCGCTTGAGCGGCTCCAAGCCGTTTGCGCCGACCACGCTCTTTTGCTCGCGCACCTTGATGCCGAGCAAGACGTCTTGATTCTCCGCGAGCGTCTTCGCCGCGAGATCAATATTGGCGTAGTCGATGTCGCGCACCTCGCCGACCGGGAACCCCGCCAGTCCGATCGAAGAGATATGCAAGAACGCGAAGATCCGGCTGCGTGCCTGCGCGATCACGTAGTGCTTGAAGGCGGAGAAGTTGTTGGCGCCCGCGTCGCCGGCGCTCACATAAGTGGTGGTCGCCGTATAGGGCGCGAGCTCGTCGGCCGGCAAGCCCAGGGCCGAGCCTTGCGGGTAGACATGAGCATGCAAATCGACCAGTCCCGGCAACACCAACCGCCCGCTCGCGTCTATCACCTGCCGCGCGGTGCTCGCGTCGATGGAGGCGTCTAGCGCGGCGATGCGGCCGTAGGCGATCGCCACGTCGCGCTTGCCGCGCAATCCCTGGCTCGGGTCGATGACCTCGCCGCCCTTGACGAGCAAGTCGTAGCCAGGCTTGCCGCTCGCCTGCTGAGCGAGCGCGGGCGTGCCGGCGACGCCGAGCGCAGCGATGGCGGCGCAGTCTCGCAAGAAACGGCGCCGCGAGCCAAGGGCCATGCTTCGGGGAACCTCAGGCGGCAGCTCGATCGACTTCGAGCCACGCGCGCAGTATGCGCGCGAAGCCCTCGTCTTCGCGCGCCTGCCGCGCGTAGTCGGCCAAGAACGCCTCGTCCTCGGGGTAGTGTCCGGGCAGAGCGAGCGGCCAAGCGCCGCGCTCGGCCTGTGCGAGGTGCTGGATGTACAGCGCCGGAATGACAGCGCCCGCCATCGTCTCGTCGTCGAGCAGATTGCGCTCGACGATACGCTCGACGGTGACCAGGGTCGCTTGCGCGGCGTGCGCCATCGTCATCAGTTCGCGGTTGCGCGCGATGAACACGTTGCCGTAGCGATCGGCGAGCGGGGCGTGGAACAGCGCCAGGTCGGGTCGAATCGCCGGCAGCGCGACGATCTTATCGCCCGGCGCGAACGGATTGTCGATGACCTTCCAGTCGGGACGCTGCGTGAGCAAGTCGCTGCCGATCAGGCCGCGCAGCGGGATGAATGGATTACCCTTCTCAGCGGCCTGCAGGGCAGCGTAGATGGCAGGGCAAGTGGCATCGAGTAGCTTGATCGTGCCCCCGCGCACGGCCGCGGAGAAGCGCGGCGCTGGCCCGTACTCGCCGAGCGTGACGGCGGAGGTTTCCAAGGTGGCAACCGCACGCGCGCCGATCAAGATGTCGGCTTGAATGCCGCCGATCGGCACACACACCAAATGCAGGTCGCGAACACCGTGGCGCACGAGCGCCCGCGTGGCGGCCATGGCCACACCGCTTGGATCCTTGGCGACGGCCAACTTGGCGCCGTGGGGAACGGCGGCAGCGAGTTGCTCGACGTCGCAAACGAGGTTCGCGCTCATGCTTGGCGACTATGGTAACACCGTGCGGGATACCGACCTTGCCTCCCTGTACCCGATCGGGTATCAAGCTGCAAGTCCCGTCAGGTGAGCGATGTAGGCATATACCCCATCGGTATACCGTCATCGACGCGCTCTCGTCGCGCGACTCCGCAGCGAAAATTCCTCCCGGCGCGAAGCGCTCTTGGATAAGATGAAGGCCTTGGCCGGAGGATCAAATTGACTACGAACGATTATCGCGCCGCCCTACCCAGCGGCATCCGCTCGCGCATGGTGGACAACATCAACGGCCTCGCCATGCACCTACTGGAAGCAGGCTTCGAGGATTCGACGCGTCCCGCCGTCTTGCTGCTGCACGGCTTTCCCGAACTCGCCTACAGTTGGCGCAACGTGATGTTGCCGCTGGCGGCTGCGGGCTACTACGTGATCGCGCCGGACCAACGCGGCTACGGCCGCACGACGGGCTGGGAGGCGAGCTACGACGGCGATCTCACCCCGTTTCGCATGGCCAACATCGTGCGCGATACGGTAGGCCTGGTCTGCGCGCTCGGCATACGCAGGCTCGCCGCCGTGGTCGGGCACGATTTCGGTTCGCCGGTGGCCGCCTGGTGTGCCGTGCTGCGCCCGGATATCTTTCGCTCGGTCGTTCTGATGAGCGCGCCCTTTGGCGGCACGCCGGTGTTGCCTTTCAATAGCGCCAACGAGGCGCTGCACGGCGCAGCCTCGGGCTGGCCGCCCGCCGCCCACATCGACGTAGAGCTCGCAAAACTGACCCCGCCGCGCAAGCACTACCACTGGTACTACTCGACGCGGGAAGCCGACCGCAACATGCGCGATTGCCCGCAGGGCTTGCACGCGTTTTTGCGCGCGTACTACCACTACAAGAGCGCGGACTGGAAGCCGAATCGGCCGCACCGGCTCGAATCTTGGTCGGCAGCGGAACTGGCGAAGCTACCCACCTACTACATCATGGAGCGCGACAAGGGCATGGCCGAGAGCGTGGCGCCCCATATGCCGTCGGCGGCCGAGATCGCGGCGTGCAAGTGGCTGCCCGACAGCGAGCTCGCGGTCTACAGCGGCGAGTATGCGCACACGAGTTTTCAGGGAGGGCTCAATTGGTATCGCTGCCGGACCAGCGGCCGACACGACGCCGACTTGGAGATCTTCTCGGGCCGCACGATCGACGTGCCGTCTTGTTTCATCGCCGGCAAAAGCGATTGGGGCGTGTACCAAAAGCCGGGAGACTTCGAGAACATGCAGCAACGCGCTTGCACCCATATGTTGGGCTGTCATCTGGTAGAGGGCGCGGGACACTGGGTGCAGCAGGAGCAGCCGGAAAAGGTAATCGAACTGCTATTGGCGTTCTTGCGCCAGTAGCGCCGAACGGAGGTTCAATGCAAATCGTGATTCATCGCCTATGCGACTGAACAACAAGGTGGCGTTGCTAACCGGCGCGGGATCGGGAATCGGCCGCGCGAGCGCCCTGCGTTTCGCCGCCGAAGGAGCCTGCGTAGCGTGTGTGGACGCGAATTCGGATGCCGCCGCCGCCACGGCGCAGACGATCGAAGCGCGAGGTGGGCGGGCGATCGCGCTCGAGGCCGACGTGACCGACGAGGCCGCGTGCGGCCATATGGTGGCGCAGACGCTAGCGCATTTCGGGCGCTTGACCACGCTCGTCAACTGCGCCGGCGTGCGGCCGGAGCCGGGCCCGACACCGAGCCTGCCCGAGTGGCGAAGGGTGGTCGATATCAACTTGACCGGCAGCTATCTGGCGGCGCGCGCGGCGCTGCCGCCGCTCACCGAAAGCGGCGCCGGTTCGATCACGCACCTCGCTTCGATCTTCGGCTTGGTCGGCGGCGCGACCGGCGCGGCGTATGCCGCGTCGAAGGGCGCCATCGTCAATCTGACGCGGCAGATGGCGCTCGAGTGGGCGCCGCGCGTGCGGGTAAACTGCGTGTGCCCGGGCGTTATCGAAACTCCCATGACTGCAGGACTGCGCGCCGACCCCGCGTGGGCGCAAAAGGTGCTCAGACGCTACCCGCTCGGCCGTTTCGGCCAGCCGGAGGAGATTGCCGCCGCGATACTGTACTTGGCGAGCGATGAGGCCGCCTTCGTGACCGGAATCGCGCTGCCGGTCGACGGCGGCTACACCGCGGCGTAGGCGTTGCGCGCACTAGCCGACACCGCCACTTTCAAAAGGGGGATCATCAGCAATGAACGACTCCATCACCGCCGAGATCGAACGCCTCGAAGCGCGGCGCTGCAAAGCCCAGGTCGAAGACGACTACGCCACCTTGGAAGCACTGATCGCCGACGATCTGGTCTACACCCACTCGAGCGCGAAGGTCGACAGCAAAGCCTCGTTCCTCGAATCGCTGCGCTCGGGCGCGGTCAAGTATCGGCGCATCGATCGCTCCGACGTGAGAACGCAGGTGCACGGCGATGCCGTGTTCGTGACCGGCGCCGCGCACGTCACGGTCGCAGTCGGTGGCGAGGACCGGCAACTGCAGTTGCGCTATTCCAACGTATGGTTGCGCGGCGCGCGCGGCTGGCAGTTCGCGCTCTGGCACGCGACCCCGATCCCCAAGGCACGCTGATCATCGCAATGACGGCATGAAGCTATGGCTGCAGACGTTGAGCGGACGAAAGCTGATCGGGGGCCAAGCGCCGCACGCCATGCTGCATGACTACGCCGAAGAGCTCGATCAGCTGAGCGAACGCCTCGGCGCGCAGCCGCTGTCGGCTTTTTTGGACTACACCGAGTTCACGCGACGCCTTGCCGCCGATCCCAAAGCCGAAGGCGATCTCGACGCAGCGGGCAAGATCGAGGACATGCAGTGGTTCGACGCGCAAAGCGGGCTAGAAGCCTTGCGCCGGCTGGAGCAGCACTTGCGCAAGCATCCCGAATCGCTCGAGTTGGAAGCCGGAGAGTGCCGTGATCTTCTGCGCGAGCTGCAAACCTGCACACACGAACTCGAAACGGCCGCCGCCGCGAAGGGCCGCTTTCATCTGGCGGTCGTGTTTTAGTGCTGCGCGAGTTGTTCGCGTTACGGCAAATCTCGCGCGATGCGCGACCATGCGCGCCGCATCCAGCCGTTGTCGGGACGCCGGCGCAAGCGCTCCGATAAGAGCGCGCGCGCCAGCGCATAGCGCTGCGCCCGAATCGATGCCTCGATCAGCAAGCGCGTAAACACCTCGCGCTGAGTGACGCTGCCGCCGATCGCTTCGATCCGATAGCGCAGCGGCTCGAGCAAGTCGACCGCCTTGGCGTAGTCTTTCGCCGCGTAGGCGCCGATCGCTTCGGCGAGCGCGTAGCCGACTCGCTCGGTGACAGCCGCTGTGGTGCGCGTGGCGCGCCGCATGAATGCGCGCAGCGAGGCGAGCAGTGTGTCGGCATGAAACGCACCGGCGGCCGCGTGAATCACGGCAAAGTGTGCGTCGACGAAGCAAAACAAATGATCTTCCGCTCGGTCCTTCACCTTATCGAACAACGGCTGCCAGCGCGCGCCGACGTCGACGCCGGCGAGTTCCAGGCGCAGCAGCAGCGAGGCGTCGTTGCATAGGTCTAGGTACTCGTCGGACTTCGCGTCCCACAGCTTCTGATCGTACAGCTCGAGCGTCTGATCGTACTGCTCTAGGTCGAGGTGAAACAGTGCTCGATGCCACCACAGGTGGTAGCGAAAGTTGTTGCCGGCATCCCAATGCGATTCCAGGTCGCGCAGCCAGTCGATGCCTTCGCGATTGCGGTCTTGGCTCTCGAGCACGTGGGCGACGGTGTGAATGCCCCACCCGTCGAGGGGATCGCGCTTGACCGACTCGCGCGCGAGGCGCTCGGCCTCGGCGTAGGCGCCGGTCTCCTCCAGGCCGAAGGCGGCGAGGCTCATTACCAAGCCATATCCCGGGTCGCTCGGCTCCCACGCGTAGGCCACGCGCGCCACCGAGTCACGCACGTTGGCCGAATCGCCGAGATAGAAATGGTGATAGTTGGCGAGCTTGAGGGCGAGAAAGTCGCGCGGGTGTTCGAGCAAGATACGCTCCCAAATCGCCAGCGCGCCCTCGTAGTCCAGTTCGCACCAATGCGCCAGCGCCGCCACGTGCAAGCGCTCGCGCGCGGTGGCGCCGTGCAAGCGCGCCTGCGCGTCGGTCAGGCACTTCTCCGCCTTCGGCAGCACGGCCGGCAGCCCCATGTAGAGAAAGAAGCAACCTTTGAGTACGTGCGCCATGACCATGTCGGGATCGGCGGCGAAGGTGTCTTTCAGGCAGGCGCCGATGTCGCGACGAAACGTCGCGTAGGCGCGGATGGTGCGGTCGAAGTGCTGCACCGCAGACGCATTGGCCGCGGTGAACGGCACGCCGACCTCGTTGTTGAACACGGACATGGTGGTTTTCCTGCACTGAGATTTTGCCACAACGGCGTGCGCTACAATCGCGCATTGACCGCCTGGAGGTACGCGAACGATGATCGATCTGTACACATGGCCCACGCCGAACGGGCACAAGGTTCACATTTTCCTGGAAGAGACCGGATTGCCCTACACGGTGCATCCGATCAACATCAACACGGGCGATCAATTCCAACCCGAATTCCTCAAGATCAGCCCGAACAACAAGATGCCCGCGATGGTCGATCAAGACGGGCCGGGCGGAACGCCGTTTTCGCTATTCGAGTCGGGCGCGATTCTCATCTATCTGGCGGAGAAGACCGGCCGCTTCTTGCCGAGCGAGCCGAGGGCGCGACACACCACTTTCGCTTGGCTCATGTTCCAGATGGGCGGCGTGGGGCCCATGCTCGGTCAGGCGCATCACTTTCGCATGTACGCCCCTGAGCAGATCCAGTATGCGATTGATCGCTACACCAAGGAAGCGAATCGGCTGTACGGGGTGCTCGATCGGCGTCTGAAGGAGAGCGCCTATCTCGCCGGCGCTGAGTACACCATCGCCGATATGGCGGTGTTTCCGTGGTTGCGCTCGCACAAGAATCAGGGGGTAGATCTGGACCAGTATCCGCAGGTCAAGCGCTGGTTCGAAGAAATCGGCGCTCGCCCCGCGGTGCAGCGCGCGGTGCAGGTGCTGGCCGATCGGCAGCGCAAGGGTCCGATGGACGACAAGTCGCGCGAAAATCTGTTCGGCGCAGCGCAATACCAGCGACGCTGACGACCAATGGAGTCGGTCAGCTTGTACGTCGACTATCGCAGCCCGTACTCCTACCTCGTCAAGGACGACGCGTTTCAGCTGGAGCAGGAATTCGGGATCGCGCTTGACTGGCAACCGTTTCGCGTCGACCTAGAGGGCTCGTACGGCGGCGGCCTCGAGCAGCGCACGCCGCGCGACTGGGCGAAAGTGAAATATCTGTACATGGATTGCCGCCGCATCGCCAACCGGCGCGGGCTCATCGTGCGCGGCACGCAAAAGATCTACGACCCCACCTTGGCCTCGCTCGGCATGCTGTACGCCAAGCAGCACGGAGCCTTTCGCAGCTACCACGAGTACATCTTGCCGCGCTTTTGGAACCGCGAGTTCGACATCGAAAACGTCGATGCGATCCGGGAGGCGCTTGCGCAAGCCGGGGTGGCGGTGGACGGCTTCGAGGCCTTCTGCCAAGGCGAAGGGCGCGAGCGCTTGGCGCGCATACAAAGCGAGGCTGAAGCGGCCGGTGTGTTCGGCGTACCGACCTTTGTGTATCGGGGTGAATTGTTCTGGGGAACGGATCGCGTGTGGCTGCTGCGGGAGGCTTTGGCGCGCGCTTGACGCTCCCCGTTACTATATGAGGTATATGCCATCATGGGCTTACGGGACAGGCGTTTCGGATGCATACCCCACCATGATGGGTAAAGAAAAAGGGCGCCGACGTGCGTGCGAGCGCCCAAGGGGAGGAAGTCTGTGCTAGTCGGCCCAAGCCGCGGTGTTAAGGTTCTTCGAACTTGATCAGCGCTGACTGCAGGGATATTCTCGCAGTCTCGCCGGGTAATTTCCCGCCCTGAAGAGGGAGGTTCGTTGTAAGGGCAGGAAGTTCGGCGTTTTCGGCAAGCGCCTAGTGATACCGATGTTCGACCAGGCCGGCGTGGCGGCAGTGCCGATCGAGATCCCGGACGGGGAACTCACTTACTGGCCGGCGCTGTACTCCCCGGCGCGCAGTCGCGCTCTGCTCGAAGCCCTGGCGCGCGATGTGCCTTGGCGGCAAGAGGCGCTGCGTTTCGGCGGCAAAAGCTATCCGCAACCGCGCTTGACGGCGTGGTACGGCGATCCCGGCGCGCAATACAGCTACTCGGGATTGAGCCTCGCACCGCTCCCCTGGAACGAGACTCTGGCCGAAGTGCGGCAGGACATCGAGCGGCTGGTCGGCCGCACGTTCAATAGCGCCTTGCTCAACTACTATCGCGACGGCCAAGACAGCGTGGGCTGGCACAGCGATGCGGAGCCCGAGTTGGGACGCAATCCGCTCATCGCCTCGCTGAGTTTGGGCGCGACCCGCAAGTTCGCGTTGCGGCACCGCAAGCGTAAGCACTTGGCGCCGCTCGTGCTGGAGCTGGCGGGCGGCAGCCTATTGCTCATGGCCGGCACCACGCAGCACTATTGGCAGCATCGCGTGCCGCGCACGCGTCTACCGGTGAGTGCGCGCATCAACCTCACCTTTCGCACCATCCATCCGAACCGCGGCGCCGTTGCGCCGCAGGCGAGTACACTTTCCGCCGGTAATCCGCCCTCACCAGGAGACCCTTATGCCGATTAGGAAACGACTGCTCGCCTTGGCGCTGGTCGCGCTCACCCCCTCGGCTGCGCTGGCGCAGAACGTCGTCAAGCTCGGCTTCGCCTCGCCTATGACCGGCGCACAGGCGCACTACGGCAAGGACAATTTGAATGGCGCGCAAATGGCGATCGACGAATTGAACGCGCAAGGCTGGAAGATCGGCGGCAAGGCAATCAAGTTCGAGCTGCAGGTCGAAGACGATCAGGCCGATCCGAAAACCGGTACAACAGTCGCGCAGAAGCTGGTCGACTCGAGTATCAAAGGCATGATCGGTCACTTCAATTCGGGTGTCACGATTCCGGCTTCGCGCGTGTACGCCGAAGCGGGCCTCCCGCAAGTGTCGGTGTCGACCAACGTCAAGTACACGCAGCAGGGCTACAAGACCACGTTTCGCGTCATGGCACACGACGGCAAGCAAGGTGCGGCCCTCGGCGAGTACGTGGTGAAGACCTTGGGGCTAAAGCGACTTGCGATCATCGACGATCGCACCGCCTACGGACAGGGGCTGGCCGACGAATTTGAGCGCGCCGCCAAGGCGGCGGGCGGAGAGGTCGTCAAGCGCGAGTTCACCAACGACAAGGCGACCGACTTCCGCGCTATCTTGACCAGCATCAAGGCCGCCAATCCGCAGGCGATCTTCTTCGGCGGCTACGACGCGCAGGCCGGGCCGCTGGCAAAACAGATGAAAGAGCTGGGGATGGCGACGAGGCTACTGGGCGGAGAAACCATG
>CAZILI010000016.1:0-21178 GCA_964539965.1 uncultured Burkholderiales bacterium
AACAGCCCCGCGCCACGAGCGCTCCCCATGGCAAAGAGCGCCAACGCGAATGTCAGGTTGGTCGCCATCAACACCCAACGGCCGCCGTGGCGGTCGATGGTTCTGCCGGCCCAGGGTCCGACGAAGGCTGAGACAACGAGCGCCAACGAGAGGGCGGCGAACACGAGCGGCGTGCGCACACCCAGATCGCGCGCCGTCGAGTTGGCCAGCACCGCCGGCAGATAGTAGGACGACGCCCACGCAAGGGTTTGCGCGACGCCCAGCGGCAACACCAACCTCATTGCTTCCATGCCCCACCTAACCTAGGTAGCCGTTTGACCACGCCTTTCCGGCCTAGTCGTCCGGGCGCCAATTTCGTCAAACCCCATCGGCGCAAAGGGGAAGTACCGATCGGGTTCGGCGTGCGCCGAGCCCTACGCTCTCGCGGGCATCGCGCCCGCGACAGATACGGTTGTTCCACTCTTTTCTCTAATCGGGAGTCTTTGAATGAAAATATTTCCTGCGGTCAATGCTTCTAACAATCCTTCCAGTCACCGCACCGTGTTTTCAGGTCGGCATCGCCTCGTCAAATTGACGCTCGCCGCGTTGACGCTCGGAGCGATGAGCACTGCGAGCTTCGCGTTAAAGAATACCGATCCCGGCGACCCGCCCGATCCCGGCCCGCTGCCGGTAAACGTAAGCGGTGCGCTGATCTTCCGTGGTTGTGAACCCAGCTCGAACGACGTTACCGTGCGTATCGACCAACCCGCCAAGACGGGTCATCCTTCCACGCCCGTGCGGCTATCGGACGGCTCCCTTCGCATGACCTACAGCGTCACCCTGGGCACCGACGCCGACACTCTACCAGCGCAGGTCGTCGTCAGGCCGCAGGTAAATGCCGGGGTTTGCGGCGCGGGTTCATTCTCGCCCGCTTCGCGCACGGTGATACCCGGCGCCGCTGGTGTGAACTTCGACTACCAAGTCGCGCCGACCGGCAACTTCACCATTCCGCTCGATACGTTCGTGCTGCTTGCCAATAGCTTCCTGTCGACAGTGAGGCTGCATCTCAACAACGATCGCGCGCAGAACAGCTTCGTCACCTTGGGCAACAACACCACCGCGTTCAACATTACGCCGGAAAACGTCGACTTGCCGTTTCCCTTCCCGGGTTCGGCGAGTTTCTTCGTGCGCGACATGAATCTGACGAGCGCCAAGTTGTCACGTAGCGCATCGACGATCGGCCTCAAGCTGCGCTTCGAGGAAAACGGCATCGAAGTGAAGGGCTATCACAGCACCTTGGGCGATGTGGGCATGCCGGACTTTCAGATGCGCAATATCGCGCTCAATCTCACAGCCGGGCTGCGGGTCAAGAACGCGAAGCTCGTGTTGGGCTTCAGCAGTCCGCATCTGGACGCGAGTGTGACTTCCACCGGCGCTTGCAACATCTTGGGGCTGGATTGGTGCAATGTCCTGTTCGGCACCAGCGGTCGGCTGAAGCAAAGCTTCGAGCGTACCGCCTTCGCGCAGTTGAATGGCTCGAACATACAGAGCGTGTTGAGCGATAAGCTGATGGAGGGTCTGGCCCAGTTCGGCATCACGGGCCGCATCGGATCGGTGAAGGTGCAAGGCGACTTCATCATCATCACGACGATCTAGGCCTGGTGCGCAGGGCGCACCCTACCGCGCAATCGGGGCCGCGTCGCGTAGGGTGCGTCCCACGCACCTCAACACATCACGCAGGTCTTCTTGCACTGGAACGATGCGCCCGGCGCGGGCGTCCACTGTATGGCCGCTTCGGGGTACGCGCACACCGCTTGATAGACGCTTCCTTCACCCTCGCTACGATAAGTGGCGAGGCGGTGCGTGTCGCCCGGCCCTAGAGTCAACACGGTATACGGTTGTTTGGAGCACGACACGGCACTGGTTGCGCTGTCGATGCAATAGGTCACGTTCAAGCGGATACTGCAAACGTTGCTTAAACTCGCGCTGCCGTCGGCGGCGCTCGCCGTCTGCACGCAGTCTTTTAGCTCGGCTGCGGGCGCGATCTGCCAAGCGAACAGCATCGCCACCGCGTACTTGGTCGAGATTTTGAATGGCACTATCGGGTGTATGGAAAGGTTCGATGCGATACTACCATAGGCGATCGGCCCGCTCGCATCGCTCAGTTGGCCACGCGCGCCCACACGCCGAAGTCACCGTACGCGATGACCCAAAGGGCAAGCAGCGCGTTGGTGGTGGCGTGCGCCAGCACGGCGTCGCCGATTTGTCCGCGGCGGTACACGGCCAGCGCATAGGCCATGCCCGCGAAGGTGCCGGCGAGCCAACGGCCGTGTAACAGCCCGAACAGCAGCGATGAGCCGAGAAACGATAGCCAGGTGAACTGGGCGAGCGAGACGTTCTCGAAGTCACGCTTGACCAGCTTGCGCATGAGATAGCCACGAAACGCCAGCTCCTCGGCGAGCGGCACGACGACGACCGAACCGACCACGCGAAATCCGAGCCACAGCGCCGCGAGCCAACCGCCCTCGAGCGGCGCGCCGCGCTGGCCGCTCGGCTCGAGGACCATCCATATCGCGAATACCGCAACGCCGATCGCGGGCGCCTGCCACGACCAAGACCAGCCGAGGCCGCGATACGCGGTTCGGAAGTGCCAAAGCACCCAGGCGGTTGCAACGACGCGCAGCGGATAGAGCCAGTCGAATCCGGCCGAGAAGGTTGCCGACAACATGGCGCCCGCCAATAGGACCAACAGCGGTGCGATTAGCGCCACCGCCAGCGGATGCGCACGCGCGGCTTGCCCGCGCGGCGGCGTGGCGAGCGAGAAGAACCGCAACCGGTGTGACGACGCGATGGCGGCCACGGCGATTGCCGTGAACGTGACCCAGCCCGCCTGAGCGTGAAATCCCTGCATCGCGATGTCCTCGGACACCGAACTGCCGATCACGACCAGTAACGCGATGCGCGCCGCGTTGGCGAGCCATGCTGTGGCAACGCCGATCGGCAACAGCCATAGCACCTGGGGAAAGCGCAAGTCGGCGCGGAACAGCCACAGATAGATGCCCAGAAAGAGACTGATGAGCACCACCCCTTCGATGCCCGAGCACGCATAGGTCACCTCCACTGCAAAGGTCGGCGTGCCGACCAACTGCTTCGCCGGCTCGAAGACCAAGTCCGAGTAGACCAAACCGAGCAGGGCGTAGGCGACTCGCAGGGTGGCCTCCGACAAAGCCTTCCAAAGTCCGATCTGACCAAGCGGGGCCTCTTGCCGCGCAAGCATTCCGACCAGCATCCAAACGCCTATCCCCAAAGCCGCACCGGTTGCTAGCCCGACTCGCTCGCGGGAAAGCAAGCGCAGCCAAAACCGGGTTGGGGCCAGCGCTAGCAACCAAAACAGGACGGACGACCCTCCCGCCGCGCTCCAGCCTGCGAACCAGGTGGGCGCCAAGCGCGCCGAATCGGTCGGATGCGCAAAGACGAGTCCGGTGATGACCGCGAAGGCACAAAACGCGATCGCATGCAGGGCGAGCCAGCGCACCCAAGCATGATCGCGCGCTTCGTGTTCGAGATCCTCCCAAATACGTTGAAGGTGGGGCGTGAGAATCAGAAAGCAGGCCGCTGCGATCCAAAGCGGGACTTGCCAGAATTGCTTCGAGACGTGAAACAGCCAAGCGGCGGTCGCATGCTGACCCACGAGGATTGGCGAGGGCAACACGGGCACCTCATAGCGCGCCGTGAGCCCAAGAAACTCGGCGCCCAGGACGGCCAGCAAGAGGCCGACGCGCAAGCGCGTCGGCCTCACGGCTGCGAGAGCAACAAACAAGCGGAGAAAGGCGAGCTACGCAGGCGCAAACCACCACCTTCCGGCCATAAGCCGGAACCGGCCCGCCTACTGCTTACTGCCCTAAGAATCTCGGGAGCGAGATCTTTCGCGCACCAGCATGATGACGCCGACGAGCAGCGCGATCGCGCTGACTCCCGACGAGGCGTCGATCTCCGGTGCTTTCTTGATGATGCCGGGTGCGTTAGGGTTGGGGCCTGGTGTACCGCCCGGAGCGGTCCATGCAGGACCGGCGAAGAGCAGCAGCGCACCGGAAAGAGAGATGATTTTGTTCAGCCTAGCCGCAATCATGTTACCTCCTTCGTCTTCGTAGAACCCTACCTGGGATCCCACTGTCTTGTGTGCCTATCATGCGCCTGTCTCGAGCGCAATGCAACTCTTCCCATCCCGCGGTAGTGTGCGCCTCGGCGCCCGGCTTCTCCCCCTAGATGACGCGACGGCGAGCGAATCGGAAAGCGAAAATCCCGGCCGCGAATAGCATCAGCGCGGAAGGCTCCGGCACGGCTGTCGCGCGACGGGCATGCCCATACTGCAGGTGATCGATCTCCCAGTCGTCGCTCGCAGGCATGCTGATGCGAATGGAGGCGATGCCGCCGCCGTCGATGAACCCGAAGAAACGATCCTCGGCCGTTTGGCCGCCGAACAGGCCGTCGCCGAGCGCTTCAGGTCCAATACTGCCGATCAACATGTTGCTGCTGTCGAAGGCTTCGAACAGCACATCGCCGAATCCAGCTCCGCTGCGCGTGAAGCCGACATCGGTCCACACCACGCCGACGTGAGTGGGTAAGGCGCCCAACACGCTTGCATCGAATACGAAGGTCAAGCTGGCGCTGCCAGCGGAGTAGTACGAGTGGCCACCCGTTCCAAAACCGTCAACGCTGCCGTCGTCGCCATCCACGGAGTCGGTGAGGGCTCCGGGCTGCAGCACCGAGCCGCCGATGACGGACGCGCCCGGCGTGTTGAGCACGTCGTCTTCGAAATTCTCGTAGTGAAAATAGTCGTAGTCGACTCCCGTGAGCGGACTGCTCGCGATGCTCGAATACGGTGTGGGGCCGATGGGTGCGGCGCGCAGAACGACGGGAAGGAGCAGCGAAACGACCGTGGCGAGCGCCGCGGCGAACCGGCGGCTTAGGAAGATGATTCTCATGTTATTGTTCTTAGCGATGATCCTTGTGCAGCTATGACCGCTCCACAGCAGTATTCGTTCCCGCCTTGCTAAGGCATTGATCGAACGACACTCCGGTGTCGAACTTCCCTCCTAGTGTAAAGAACGGCGACAAAAAAACGGCGACAAACCTAACGCGCGGCGCTTCGCCGGCAGACTCTTGCCCTCAACCCGGGTTTTGCGAGGCAGCCGGCGCGGTCCCTCGCGCGATCAAGAGCCAAACGCCGACCGCGAGCGGCGCCAGCGAAAAAAGCGCGAAGGTCGTCGAATAATTGGCGAACAAGCTCACGCCGCCGGCGAACAGCATCGGGCTCAACATCGCGCCTCCGAAGGTGAGGAACTGGCTGCCGCCGGTGATCATGCCCATCTCGTGACATGCCACGCGGCGCATGAGCCCGGCGTAGAACACGCCGTTCCAGCCCGCCACGGTCGCTGCGATGAGCATGGTCGAAATCAGCAACGCCGCGATGCTCGTATTGCTTGGCAACGATGCAAATGCGAACAGCGCCGCACCCATGCCGATACCGAGCGCGCCGAGCAGAGTCTCCGGCGCGACATACCGATCGCTTATATGACCCCAAAACGGGCGCGCGATCACGCTCACGACCTGCGCGCTCGCCAACACGCCGGCCGCTCCGGCAAGCGAGAGGCCGCGCTCCAGCTTTAGGTCCGACACCAAAAAAGTGAGAAAGCAGATTTGCATGCCCGCGTAGCACAAGGAAGAAAAACCGAGCCGTCGCAAGGCGGGATCGACGAGCACGCGGGCGAGCGGCCGAATCAACAACGTGGACCAGTCGAAGGCCAAGCCGCCACGCGTGACGTCGAAGCCGCGGCGATAGGGCGCGAGCAACAGGACCAGAGACGCCACCATCGCCGCGAGGATTGCAAGGGTGGTTCGCCAAGTTCCGAGCGCGAGCAGCGCCGGCACCAGAACTCCGCCGAGCGCCACACCGAGCGGCACGCCGGTTTGCTTGATCGAGAAAAATAGTCCGCGCCGATCGCTCGGTGAGTGCTGCCCCAGGATCTGCGCCGAGGCGGGATTGGTCAGGCCGTAGCCGACGCCGATGGCAAGTGCTGCGACGAGCACGGCGGTCGCCACACCAGACGCGGCGAGTGCGAGGCCGAGCGCGATCGACGCCACCGCCGCCTGACTGAGGCGCAGGCCGCCGAATTGCGCGATGGAGTGGCCTCCTATCAACCCGGAGAACATCGCGGTCAAGTACACCGCGCTCACGAATACGCCGATTGTCTGCGGCGCGAAACCCAGAACCGGCGCCGCCACCGGCGCCAGCACCGAGGGCGCAATCAGCGCCATGCTCGCAGCCGTTTGCGTCGCGAGGGTGAGCAGCAGAGCCATCCAGGGCCGTCGCGCAGCCGGCATGGGCGATGTGTCGTCGGGCATGGTCGGAGTTTATCAGGCGGACTTTGTCGAGTGAGTTGTGGTGCCGTGATGTCTCGAGTTGGCAAACCCCACCTGTCCGGGCGGGGTTTCGCACCGCTATTTCCATCTAGCCTCATGAATGGCAAGATTGCGCTCCGGCCCGAGTGCGCCAGAACGCGCCGCGCCATCGAAGACGAAACCATAGGACCAACAAGCGAATAGACGCCAGAACGTAGCGCCGAGAGCAAGCAAACTCAGCACAAGGGGGAGATATGCCGGGGAGGCGTGGGCTGCACGCAGCGCGGGTGGGGCTGGTGGTTGCCGTTGTCGTGGCGTGGCCGGGTTGGGCGCAAGATCTGTCGGTCGGCGAGCGGCCTACGCCGCGCGAACTCGAAGCACCCCCCTACCTTCCGGAGAAGCCGCCGGAAGTCTTTGAACTCCCGCCTGTAGAAGAACCGGCGCCAGTGCCGGGCGCGAAAGGTCCGACGGTCGAGGTGAAGCGCGTTGCCTTCGAAGGCAATCGCGCTATTCCCACCGCCGAGCTCGAGCGCGCCGCTGCCGCCTATGTGGGACGGGCGGTGAGCGCGGCGGAGCTTGAACAGCTGCGGGAAGGCATCTCGCGGCTGTATCT
The DNA here is from genome assembly GCA_964539965.1 of uncultured Burkholderiales bacterium. Classification (GTDB taxonomy): domain Bacteria; phylum Pseudomonadota; class Gammaproteobacteria; order Burkholderiales; family JALYOK01; genus CAZILI01. The sequence continues at coordinate 6,995 of CAZILI010000016.1, forward strand.
GGAACGCGGCTACGTCAATTCCGGCGCGGTTCTGCCCGACGACTTCTATCGTGCCGGCGTAGTCCGCGTTCGCATCATCGAGGGGCGGTTGGAAGAAATCCGCTTGGCCGGGATGGGCCGCTTGCGCGAAGCCTACGTGCGCGACCGGCTGATAAGCGGCGACGAATTGCTCAACGTAAACGTATTGCAGGAGCGCTTTCAGCTGCTCTTGGCCGATCCGTTATTCGCGAAGCTGAACGCGCGCTTGCAGCCGGGCAGCGAGTTGGGTCTGGCCCGGCTCGATGTGGACGTCACTCGCGCGCGGCCGTGGGACTTGAGTCTATTCGCCAACAACTATCGCTCGCCTTCGGTCGGTGCCGAGGCGATAGGCGTGAGCGGAAGAGTGCGCAATCTCACCGGCTTGGGCGATGCCCTCGACGCCACGGTTCAAGGCGGGCATCGCGGCAACGAGCGTTACGAGGTCGGTTGGGCGGTCCCGGTGACTGCGCGCATGCAATTTCATGCGCGTTACGACGACGGCCGATCGAGTGTGCTCGAAGAGCCGCTGGAGTCGCTCGACGTCAAGAGCACGTTGAAGAGCGAAGAGGCGGGCATCAACTACACCTTGGTCGAGAGTCTGAAACGCCATCTCTCCGTCGGCGTATCGTTCACCCATCGCGAGAACGCGACGGAACTCTTGGGCGAGCCGTTCTCGTTCGTCGCAGGAGAGCCCACCGGCACGTCCAAAGTCAATGCCTGGCGCTTCGAGCAGGAGTACGTGCAGCGTTGGGAAAAGCAAGCGATGGCACTGCGTTCGACGTTCACCTTCGGGCGCACCAACACGATCGAAAACGAGCAGACGGCCGACATCGTGCCGCCGCGCAAGTACACCTTCTGGCTCGGTCAAGGGCAGTTCACGCGTCGCGTGGTCGACAGTGGCGGCGACGTGTTGTTTCGCGCCAACATGCAGGTCTCGCAGGATCGACTCGTTCCGCTCGAAAGATTCGCCAGCGGCGGCGCCACCACGGTTCGCGGCTATCGCGAAAACCAGCTGGTGCGCGATCAGGGCTTCAACCTGAGCGTGGAGTTCCGCTATCCCTTGTTCGATCGACCCGCGGCACGTCATCGCCTGACGGCGGTGCCGTTCGTGGACTACGGCGAGGCGTGGAACAAGGGTGAAGATCGCGACGCCGTCGCCTCGGTCGGCCTCGGTTTCACCTATCAGTTCGCGGGGCTGAGCGCGGATCTGTTCTATGGCAAGCGCCTGATCGAGCCCGCCGTCGAAACCAGCGGCGACTTGCAGGATCACGGCATTCACTTCCAACTGCGCTACGAATTCTGAGGAGGTCGATGATGAGAGCTTCCCTGTTCGGTGTGGCGTTCGCGCTGGCGAGCGCGCTGCCCGCTCTCGCGGGCGATCAAGACCTCAAAGCATTGCTGGACAGTGCCGGCGATCTCAGGCGCGAGGGCAATCTGCATCGTGCGATCGAACTCCTCGAAGGTGCCCGCGCCGGCGCCGGACCGACCTGCGCGCCGCGCCTGATCGGCGATCTGGGCGTGAGCTACTTTCAAGCGCATCGGTTTCCCGAGGCTGAGGCGCGGCTGCGCGAGGCGTACGAGGCAACTCGCGAACCGGCCGAGCGCGCGCGCTTCGCCACCGACCTCGGCAACTTGGCGGCGGCGCGCGGCCGCGCCGACGAGGCCCGCGGCTTCTTCGAAGAGGCGCGCAGCACCCCCGGCGCGGAGTCATCCGTTGCGCTCAGCGCGGGATTGAATCTCGCGCGCTTGGCGCCCACGCAAAAGCGGCTCGACCAGCTCGTCGCGCTTGCAAAGGAGGTCACAGCGGTGCCCGATCCGGTGGCGCGCGCGCGTTACCACCTGAATCTCGGCGGCCAAGCGCGCCCGCTCGGCCCGGCCGCGCTGAAACTCGCCTACCAGAGCCTGGATCGCGCGCGTGCGCTCGCGCGCGAACAAAACGCGCCGCTCTTGCTAGGCGAGGCGTTAGACGAGCTGTCGCAACTGTACGAAGACCAGGGGCGCAACGCCGACGCCATGCGGCTTGCGGACGAGGCGGTGGCGGTTTTGCCGCCCGCACAAGGCAAAGAACTGCTGATCAATTTGCAGTGGCGGCGCGCCCGCTTGCTCAGCCAGGCAGGACGCGACGATGGCGCGCTCGAAGCCTATCAATCGGCGGTCGATCAGATCGAAGCCATCCGTCAAGACATACCGATCGAGTATGTCGACGGGCGCTCGTCGTTTCGCGAGACTCTAGAGCCCATCTATCTCGGCCTCGCCGATCTGCTGTTGCGGCGTGCGGCGGCCGCCTCCGAGGAAACCAAAGCGCAGCTGTTTCGCCGCGCCCGCGATACCGTCGAGCTGATCAAGCAGTCCGAATTGCAGGACTATCTCGGCGATCGCTGCGCGGTCGAGAGCGCTCGCCCGTTGCGCAGTGCCGGCCTGCCGGCGCGCACGGCGGTGTTCTATCCGGTCTTGCTCGAGGACCGCTTGGAATTGCTCATGGAGACTCGCGCGGGAATCGAGAGCAGACAAGTTCGCGTCGGTGCACAAGCGATGCGCGATAAGGCCATCGGCTTTGCTAAGAGCGTGCGCTCGCTGGGCAACGATCATCTCGCGCGCGGCAAAGAGCTGTACGACCTGCTGCTGCGGCCGCTCGAGCCGGTGCTGGCGCGCGAAGCGATCGACACCCTCATCGTGGTGCCGGACGGCGCGCTGCGCTTGATTCCGATGGGCGCACTATCCGACGGCGAGCGCTACGTGATCGAGAGATTCGGCATCGTCACCGCGCCGGGGCTCACCATTACCGGCGCGCCCGAGCAGCAAAAGCAAACCGGCAAGATGCTGCTGGCCGGAATTTCGGCACCGGGGCCGGCGGTAGAAAAGCTGCCCGAACCCGTTGCCGACGAATTCACCGCCAAAGTCGTGATTGCCGACACGCGCAGCGCCGAGCTTAGACGCCGGCTCGCGCTGCCCAGCGTAAAGCAGGAGATTCAAGTGCTGCACGGCAAGACGCGCAGCGACGCGTTGCTCGACAGCGAGTTCACGGTGGATCGCTTTCGCCGCCAGGTGAGCACGGGCGAGTACCGCATCGTGCATATCGCCTCGCACGCGATGTTCAGCCGCCGCGCCGAGACGAGTTTCATCATGGCGTACGACGACATTCTGACGATAGACGACTTGCAGAAGTTGCTGCGTACCGAACCGCTGCAGGCCAACCCGATCGACATGCTCACCTTGAGCGCATGCCAGACCGCCGAGGGCGACGACCGAGCGCCGTTGGGTATCGCGGGCGCGGTGCTGAAGGCGCGCGCGCACAGCGCGCTCGGGAGCCTTTGGCCGGTCGCCGACGAAGCGGCCAAGACGCTCATGATTCGTTTCTATGAATTGCTTGGGACACAAGGCAAGAGCAAGGCGCTGCAGCGCGCACAAGTCGAATTGAGCCGCGATCGCGATTTTGCGCATCCGTTCTACTGGGCACCGTTCATATTGGTCGGAGGGGCGATATGAGATCCGTATTTGGCGCGAAGCTAAGCGTGCGAAGACAAGAAGACCGGACAGTGGCATTGCGGCAATCGCGAAGAGGCGTGCCGACTGCGCTCGCGTTGGCTCTGGCGGTTGGCTCGGCGCCCCACGCGCAGGCGGGTGCGACCACCGACGGTTCGGTCGGGCAGGTGCGTACTTTGTCCGGCAACTTTACGATTCCGCAAAGCTTGGGCCGGCGCTTGGGCCCCAACTTGTTTCACAGCTTCACGCGCTTCAACGTCGATCCCGGCGAATCGGCGACTTTCATCACCACGTCGGGCTCGATCCGCAATGTCATCAGCCGGGTGACGGGCGGTGAACCCTCGACCTTTCATGGCTTGTTGGCGTTGCAAGCCGCGGCAGGCAGCCGACCGGACTTCTATTTCATCAATCCGGCGGGAGTCGTGTTCGGTGCCGGCGCTGAAATCGACGTGCCGGCTGGCTTTCGCGTGAGCACAGCGCAGCGGCTCAAGTTCGCGGACGGATTCGAATGGAACACGGGCGATGCGACGCGCGGCAGGCTTACGGTCGCAGCGCCAACGGCGTTTGGGTTTGTGGGGGGTACACAGGGAGCCATCAAAGTCGATGGTGGCGCGGTGCTGCTTAGTCGCCCGGGAGGATCCCTTAGCGTCTTTGCGGCGGACATCGGCATCGACGGCGCTGGTGTGGCGACCTCGGGTGGAGGCGACATACGTCTTGGTGCAGTGGGTTCGCTCGCGATTAGTGTGCCGTTGAGGGGCGAGTTTCACGGTGACGGACGCATCGAACTGTTAGACGGTGGTTTTGCCGTCGCTGAGTCGCGCGACAACCATAAAGGAGGAGACATTTTCGTCGGCGCGGGGGAGATTGTCGTCGATAGCATGTCTGGCCAGAACGGCGCCAGCCAAATTTCGACACAAGCGATCAATGCCGACGCAGGGCAAGTCGTGGTTTCCGCGTCCCGGGGCATCCACTTGACGAATGGCGGGCAGATTTCTTCACTGGCATTCGCGCAGGGTAATGCTGGCCTGGTATCTGTTTCGGCGGCTACCTTAACGGCCGATGGAAGCGGCTTCGGTTTTACCGGGGTATTCAGTCAGGCGCTCCGGGGTACTACTGGCAACGCGGCCGGTGTCGATGTCTCGGTGGTGGGGAAGTTGACTCTCCTGAACGGCGCCGAAATAGTCTCCGGCTCAGAGGGCGCGGGGCACGGTGGCCCGGTTCGAGTGGCTAGTGAGAGTCTTCTCGCTGACCGCGGAGCGGGCAGGTTTTTCACAGGCATCTTGAGCTTCGCGGACGGCAACGCGGACGGTGCGGGGGACATCGCTGTTACAGTGCGCGACGATATGACGATACTGAACGGCGCCGGAATCGGGTCGTGGACCTTTACCTCCGGGAATGCCGCCAGCATCAAAGTCAACGCCGGAAGTGCGATTCTCGACGAACAAGATAGCCCGATCCTGACCGGAATCTTTAGCCAAGCGCAGGGCGGTACCGGCAACGCCGGGAACATCGAGGTAAACGTGACGGGAAGTCTCGACATTTTTAGCGGGGCTGGGATCTCAACGGACAGCAACGCGGGAGGAAAGGCAGGCTCCGTGACGGTCACTGCCGGGACTGCGACCTTCGATGGGCGCAATAGTCCCTTCACTAGCGGCATATTCAGTCAAGCCAACTCGAGATCAGAGGGGGCCTCTGGCAACATCGACGTTGGGATCTCTGGTGACCTATTCCTCCGCAACGGTGGTCTGATTTCATCGAGCACCTTTGCGGGGGACGCCGGGGATATCTCTGTTCGCGCCAGGAACATCGAGATAGACGGGCAATTTAACGGTGAGACCCTTACAGGCATTGCCGCCGCAGCGTTCACCAGTGCCGTGGGCAATGGAGGCAACGTCTTTGTCGCGGCGAGCGAAGGGATATCGATACTAAACGGCGGCGTGATTAGCGCGAACACGAGGTCTCAGGGCAACGCAGGATCCGTCAAAGTCACGGCGGAGAACATGCGAATCGATGCGGGCGGCAGAGACTCGGAGGCAGGAATTTTCGCGACCACCATATTGCAGGCGACCGGGGATGGGGGGCGAATCGAGGTGGAGGTTAGCGGCTTATTATCCATGTCCGCCGGAGGTGAGATTTCTTCCGCTACGGAGACAGTAGGGGACGCGGGTTCGGTTATCGTGCGTGCCGGGCGGTTGCACTTGGACGGCGCCGACTTAGACTCGTTGACCAGTATTTCGAGCACAGCGACCCGGGACAGCAGGGGTAGTGCCGGTGATGTGACCGTCGTTGTGCGCGACGATTTGCGCGTGACGGACGGGGCGCTCATTTCCTCGACGACTCGGTCTGTTGGCAATGCCGGTGCCGTGCAGGTGACCGCGGGCGATATCACGCTCGATGGGACAGGCTCAGATTTGGGGACCGGCATACTTTCAGACACTTTCGCGTCCGGAAAAGCTGGTTCTGTCACTGTGTCTAGCCCACGAGACATTTCCCTGATCGGCGCTGCTGCGATCGGTTCGAGCACGGCCGGGACGGGAGGGGCAGGTTCGGTAAGGGTGAGTGCAAACAACATCTCTATCGATGGTCTCAATCACAGCGCAGGTTTCGGTATTGTCGCGCTTTCCGCAGGCGCTAACTCTGCGGACGCCGGCGACATCGTGGTAACTGCGCGAGAAGCGCTGTCGGTGGTTCGCGGCGGGATAATATCCGCCGAGACATTCTCTTCCGCCGGCAGTGCCGGGTCGGTCGTGATCGAGGCCGACAGTGTGGCGGTCGATGGGTCTCAGAGCGAAATCACAAGCGCTGCGCGCCCTGGCTCTTCGGGAAGGACTGGGGATGTCACCATCAGCGCGAGCCAGGTTTCCCTTTCCAACGGTGGCTCCCTTTCCATTAAGAACGAAGGCATTGTTTCGGACGCGCAGAGTATTGAGCCCTCCCTGCTTACGGTGATTTCGCCTAGCGTGACCCTTACGGGAGCGTCGCACATTAGCGGTGAGAGCACGGGCAACGTCTCAGCGAGCCGGGTGTTGCTGCTGCCGAGCGCGAGCGGTGCGGGGAGTCTCTCGATTGCGGGTGACGGCACGGGGGAGATCACCTCGAGTGTGCGATTGCCGCGGGCGGACGAACTGCCGGAGGGCGTTGCGGCACCGCTACCGGGTTCTGGGAGCGGAGCCGCCGGCGACGTTGAGCTACGCGCGGAGAGTTTGAGCCTTCGCGGGGTGAACGTGCTGAGCGAGGCGCAAGCGGGTTCGAGCGGGGCGGCAGGGCGGGTGAGCTTGGTCACAAGCGGGGGCATGTCGATTCTGGAGCACTCGCGGATTGCCACCGATGCGGCGGGCACGGGTGGGGCGGGCAACGTGACCTTGCAGGCGGGCGATCTGTCGATCGATGCGAGTGAAGTATCGAGCAACGCGTTAGGGCCGAGCAGTGGCGATGCGGGCAGTGTGAGTGTCGCGGTGCAGGGGAGGCTCAGCCTGGCGAACGCCGCCCTCATCAGCAGCTCCACCCGCTCGCAACTGGGTGCTGCGGGCTCGATCGATATCCAAGCGGCTGAGGTCGCGATCGACGGATCCAATACCGCGGTGCGCGCCGAGGCGCTGGCCGGCTCGTCAGGGCGCACGGGCGGTATCCGTGTCGAGGCGCGTGATCGCTTGGCGTTGAGCAACGGCGCCACTTTGAGTATCGAAAACGACGCGACGCTCCCACAGACAAGCCTCGTGCGGGCGCAACGGTTCGCGCCCAGCGCGGAGGTGACCGCGAGCAAGCTCACCATCACTGCGCCGCAGATCTCGCTGGACAACGCGCAGATCACGGCGGCCGCTACCGGCGACTTGCCGGCGAGCGAGATCGAAGTGAACGCGGGGCAGGGGCTGTCGCTGCGCGATGCGACGATTGCCACCACCGCGGTGGACGGCAACGGTGGGGGCATCGACATCAACGCGGGTGCCTTCATGCTGCTCGATCACGCGCAGGTGAGCACCTCGGTGCTGGGACTGCGCAACGGCAACGGCGGCGATATCAGCCTCAAAGCGGACACCTTGGTCATGCAGACGGGCTCGATACAGGCGAACACGGCCGCAGCGCAAGCCACGGGCGGCAACGTCGCGATCGATGTCGGGTTGCTGGTGACGGGCGGCGCGCTCGCGCTCGGCGGCGACCAGGCGATCGCATTCGATCCGAGCCTTGCTGGGGTCAACGTGATCCAAGCGGCGGCGCCGGGGGGCGTGTCGGGCAACGTACAGGTGAGCTCGCCGATCGTCGACATCGCGGGCAACTTGAGGGGACTCACCTCGGAGGTGATCGACTACGGCGCGCTGAGCAGAGACCTGTGCCGAGTGGGGCTGGGTAGTTCGTTCACGCCGGTCGGGCGCGGCGGGCTGCGGATTTCCTCGCGCGGCTGGATACGCGATGAAGGCAAGCTGGGCTCGGGCTCTCAGGCGAACAACGACCGGATTCGTGCCAGCGGGGCGGCGCAGGGTGTGCGTATCGCAGCGCTAGAGTGTCGGTGATCCAAACGCCGGCGTTTGCTTGCGTGCGTCGCTGCGAGGCGGCAAGACCATCTGGTTGACAACGTGGCGGGATCCGAGAAATCAGAAAGGGCAGCCGTGCGGACTGCCCTTTCGCATTGACATGTGATGGCGCGGCGATCGCTGAAGGCTGAATTGCCGCCGCCTTACCAAGTAGCGGAGAGGATCAATCGTAGTTCCGCGCCGTCCAACCTGCGAATGGACCATGCTCTCGATAGGTCGTCTGATCGCCTGCGCTGTTGACCGTCCACAGGGAAATCTTCCCCGAGGTGTGACGCCAGAGTATCTTCCGATTCGCATAGTTGATTGCAGTCCAACCGGCGAACGGGCCGTGTTCTCTGTAGGTGACCATATCGCCGAAAGAGTTGACACTCCACAGGGAAATCATGCCGCCGGTATGGCGCCACAGAATCTTGCCGTCGGCAAAATTGATCGCGGTCCAGCCGGCGAACGGGCCATGTTCCCTATATGTGGTCATGTCGCCGACAGAGTTGACACTCCACAGTGAAATCATGCCACTGGTGTGACGCCACAGAATCTTGCCGTCGGAGTAGTTGACTGCCGTCCAGCCGGCAAACGGACCGTGTTCGCGATAGGTTGTTTGATTGCCCGAAGCATCAACCGTCCACAGAGAGATTCTTCCCGAGGTGTGCCGCCAGAGAATCTTTCCGCCCGCGTAGTTGACTACGGTCCATCCCGCGAACGGGCCGTGCTCTCGATAGCTCGTTTGATTGCCGGCCGAATCGACCGTCCACAGCGATATCTTCCCGCTTGAGTGTCGCCAAAGAACCCTGCTGTCGGCGTAGTTCACCGCTGTCCATCCAGTGAACGGGCCGTGCTCACGATAGGTAATGAGGTCGCCGGACGCGTTGACCGTCCAAAGAGAGATCTTGCCGGAGGACTGTGTCCAAAGGATCTTGTCTGCAAAGGCCGACGAGCTGGCGATCAGGAGCAGCAGCAAGCCGAAAAAGCCTCGACTAAGGCGGCTACTTTCGTTGAGGCGAATTCGAGGTATCAGTGCACGCGAATCGTTCATGACGAACTCCTTTGATAGAAGGTTGGTTTGCGACTACTGCGGGAGCTAAGCGTACGCGACACCGCGAGGCCTTCCAATCCGCCCGAGGAGCTATCCGAAGGTCTAAGCCGTTTCCCCCCTGGCGAGGGAGGGACAGCGCAGCGGAACCGTGCTGTACTGCGCTTAGCGCCTCGCCCGATTGGCACGGGCGCCTCTCCGGTGCGAAGCAATGAACAACGCGACCGCTCCACACGTCATCGACGCATTTTCTTTCGCACGTATCGCGAGCACCCTCGCCCTGCTGACCGGTGTCGGCTCGGCATCCGCAGGCGCGACGACCGACGGTTCGGTGGGGGCGATACAGACGTTGTCCGGGCATTTCACCATTCCACAGAGCTTGGGAACGGTCTCGGGAGCGAATCTCTTTCACAGCTTTGCGCGCTTTGGCATCGATGCGGCGGAGTGTGCCACTTTCACGACCACGACCCGCTCTATTCAGAACGTGATCAGCCGAGTGACGGGCGGAGAGCCGTCGGCGATCCACGGTGCGCTCAGGCTGCAAGCCGTGTCGGGAAGCCATCCTGACTTCTATCTCGTCAACCCGGCGGGCGTAGTGTTCGGCGCCGGCGCTGAAATCGACGTGCCTGCGAGCTTTCACGTGAGTACCGCGCAGCGACTGCGCTTCGCCGACGGGTTTGTGTGGGACACAAGCAGCGCAAGCCATAGCGGATTGACGGTCGCGGCGCCGGAGTCTTTCGGATTTGTCGGCGGCGGGCGACCCGCGCCGGTGATTTTCAACAATCTCGCAGCCGACGGCTCCACCGGGGCGCCGCTCACGCTCCGGCTCGAGCCGGGCGCGTCGTTCAAGGTCACCGCGGGCGACGTAGGGTTGGATGCGGCGAGGGTGTCGGTCTCCGAAGGCGGGCAGATCAAAGTCGACGCCGCAGGAGACATTTCTCTTCGCAACGGGGGACGCCTCGAATCCGCTACTGCGTCGAACAAACAAGCCGGTTCCATATCTTTGACCGGGGCTTCCTTGCTGATCGAGAACGGTGGCAATGAGAACGGCGTTCAGAGCACGACCGCCGGCGCGGGAGATGCCGCGGATGTCAGTGTGAGAGTAGCAGGGGCAATTACCCTACTTCGAAGTGACATCGCATCGCAAACGACGGCTACCGGGTCTGCTGGGTTCATCGACATCGAGGCGCGCTCGATGCTCATAGACGGTCACGGCCGCGCTCACGGCGTGTTTGACTCCGCCTTGAGAGGAGCCTCCGGGCCGATCAACTCGGGGAACATTCGGATGCGCGTGGCCGGCGAATTGCGTCTGACTGACGGGGGCCAAATCTCCTCCAGCACCAACTCCAGAAAGCCTGCCGGTTCGGTCGAAATCGAGGCGGGTTCCGTAGCGATCGGCAAAGCGGCGAGGCAGGACACGGGAATCTACAGCATTGCCGGGAAGCACTCGAGCAGCGACGCCGGCGACATTCGCATAAATGTTGCGGGCGACCTTTCGATATCGGGCGGTGGCGAGGTGTCTGCGAGCACGGTATCGGGCAACGCGGGCTCGATCGAAATAGAGGCGCAATCGATTGATGTAGATCATGGCTCAATCAGCAGTGCGGCGGGAGCCGGTTCCCAAGGCAATAGTGGTGCGATCGTCATCAACGCGCGATCGATCAACGTAGAACAGGGCTCAATCAGCGGCGCGGCAGGAGCCGATTCCCAAGGCAATGGTGGTGCGATTGTCATCAATGCCAAGGAAGCGCTTGCTCTCACAAACGGCGGACGCGTGGTCTCGAATACGGCGTCGGTCGGACAAGCCGGAAGCATTACGATCGAGGCGGGAACGATGACGATAGATCGCGAAGGCACGAAGGTAGACACGGGCGTCTTCAGCAATGCGCTAGCCACATCATCAGGCGACGCAGGGGAAGTCAAGATCCACGTCCGCGATCACTTTGTCATTCGAAGCGAGGGCCGGGTCTCGTCCGAGGCGCGTTCCAGCGGGTCGAGTGGTGCGATCGACGTGCAGGCGCGTTCTCTCACGATCGATCGCGAGGGGGCGAGCTTGCTGACCGGAATCTTCACGGAGTCGCTTCGAACTTCATCCGGCACAAACAACCATGGCCATATCCGCGTGAAGACTGCCGAGGCGCTCGAGTTGCTCAATGGAGGGCAGATCTCCGCCAGTACCTTTTCTGACAAACCCGGCGGTTCGGTCGTCGTCGAAGCCGGGAGCCTAGTCATCGATCGCGCGGGCAAGCAAACGACGGGTATCTTTAGCCTCGCCGGAGACCGTTCCCATAGCGATGCGGGGAACATAGAGATAGACGTCGTCGGAAAGGCCTCGATAATGAGAGGTGGGGAGATATCCTCCGGCACGCGATCGGGCCGAGGCGGGCAAATACAACTGCAAGTGGGCTCGCTCGTCTTAGACGGTGGTGGTTCGCACGTGGCGTCAACGGCATCGCCGCAGTCATCGGGCCACCCCGGCAGTGTGACTGTGCTTGCCCAAGATAGCGTTACGCTTCGAAATGGCGGCAAGCTTTCGATCGGCAATGACGCGTTGGTGTCTCCTGAAAGCCTCGCGTCGCGACGCGCCGAGGCCGCCGCGCAAGCGACGGTGCGGCCCTCAAAAATTCGCGTGAGCGCGCCGCGCATCGATCTCTCCGGCGGCGCCGAGATCACCGCCGCTTCCACCGGAAATGTCGCGGCAAGCGAGGTCTTCATCAGCGCGAGCGAAAGCCTAAGCTTGCGCAACGCCAGCATTTCCACAACCGCACGTGACGGCAACGGCGGTGACATCTCGCTCAGCGGCGGACACCTGCTGCGGCTGGATCATTCGCAAGTCAGCACCTCGGTGTTGGGCGCGCAGAACGGCAGCGGCGGCGATATCAGCGTCAGGGCCGATACCCTCGTTCTGCAAACCGGATCGATTCAAGCGAATACCGCGGCCGCGCAAGCTGCCGGCGGCAAGGTCGATGTCGAAGTGGGGCAGTTGATAACGAACGGCGCGCTGTTGTTGGGCGGCCAAGCTCCGATCGCCTTCGATCCAACGATGGCCGGGATCAACGTGATACAGGCGGCGGCGCCGGACGGCGTGTCCGGCAATGTCACGGTCAGTTCACCGATCGTCGACATTGCGGGCGATCTGCACGCTTTGTCTTCCGACGTGATCGACTACGGTGCGCTGGGCAGGGATCGATGCCGCGTCGGGTTGGGGAGCTCGTTTACTCCGGTGGGGCGGGGCGGGTTGCGCGTATCTTCTCGCGGCTGGATACGCGACGAGGGCAAAGTCGAGCGTCTTACACAAGCACACGATACCGCGCGCTACGCGAGCGCTTCGCCATCGCTCAGGGCCGAAACCTCGTGCATACTCCAATAGGTAGATGGCAACAAGCGCTGAGTAGATGCGGGCTTTGGGACTATACCCCCCAATATCAAAGTCCGCTGCCGCCACCGCCAGGACGTTGCGGCGGCGGCTTCAACAGCATTTCGCTGACACTCGCCGGCAGTTCGCCCGCGCTCGCGCCCCGCTTGGGCATGCCTTCGACGAAGGGCAGCAACTGCAGCTTCGCGATCTCGAACACGCGGCGCAACTCGGCGACCGGTTGTGCGTGTTCATCCACGCGCAGATCCATGAGCGCATAGTCTTCGGTGTGGTGCACGGTGAGCGAGGCGGACTGCTTGCCCCGTTTGTCGCCGCCCGCGGCTTGGCCGGCTTCGAGCGCGCGCATGAGGCGCTCGGCCAGGTGCTCGTTGTCGCTCAAGTGAAATGCACGCGCCATAGCGTCGATGGTGTCCACACCAACCAGCATATTCCCCTGCACCGCCAGGTTGCGCTCGACGATGTGGCCGAACCACGGCGTGCACGATGGTCCCGACCATGCGGCCGAGCCTCCGTGCGCGTCGGCGACGCCGATCTGCCGCAGATCCTTAGCCGCGTCATCGGCCAGCACCTCATCTAGCGCGTCAGGTGCAGAGCGCCCCGACTGCATCAAGCGCAGTGCCTCGATGGCCAGATAGGGATTCACCCACGACTGGGTCGATACTGCCCCCACGCCGGCCTTTACGTAGGGGCACATCGAACCGACTGCCGGCACGGCCGTGCTCACCGCTACGCCCAGCATGTTGGTGCGCACACAGCGCGCGACGATGGAAAACGTGTGGAGTTCGAGCATCGGATTCCTCTTGTTCCTTTGCCGGCCGCGATTGTCGATCGGCCGAGAAGTTACACACTCAAGTGCTCGGCCACTCGTTGCGCGGCATCGGCGCCGCGTACGTCACCGCGATCGGCTATTTCGCCGAGCTTGAGCACCGCGTAGCGATCGGCCACCGCGAGCGCGAACTTGACGTGCTGCTCGATCAACAGAATCGCCGTTTGCGATTGCTCGCGCTCGGCGCGCAGCACGCTCGCCAGTTTCTCGATCACCGAGGGCTGCAATCCTTCGGTGATCTCGTCGATCAGCATGAGCTTGGGCCGCGACATGAGCGCGCGCGCCACCAGCAGCATCTTTTGCTCGCCGCCGGACAATGTCCCGGCCCTCTGCTTCAAGCGCTGCGGGACGAACGGGAAGTAGGCGGCGATGCGCTCCAAGCCGGGCTTCATGAGCGCGTCTTCCGTTAAGGCCAGCCGCAGATTTTCTTCGACCGAGAGATCTTGAAACAGCGCCTGCTCTTGCGGCGTGTAGGCGATCGCCCGGCGAGCGATGCGATGCGGCGGCGCGCCCGTGATGTCCTCGCCGAACAGCTTGACGCGCCCGGCCAGGATAGGCAAGAAGCCCATGATGGTCTTCAACAAGGTGCTCTTGCCCATGCCGTTCTTGCCGAGCAAGACGAAGATCTCGCCGGGATTGATCGCGAGTTCCACGTCGCGCACGATCACCGCCTCGCCGTAGCCGCTGCGCAGGCCGGCAAGCTCTAGCGCGCCGCCGCTCACGATTGCGTCCCCGTCATGTCGCCGCCGCCGGAATAGATCGTGCGCACCAGCTCGGACTCGACCACGTCGGCCACCGTGCCGTCGAGCAAGATCTTGCCTTGGTGCAGCACGATCACGCGCGAGCTGATTTCGCGCACGAAGTCGAGATCGTGCTCGACCAACAGGATGCAGAGTTTGTGCTTGGCGGCCAGCTCGACCAG
>CAZILI010000017.1:0-487 GCA_964539965.1 uncultured Burkholderiales bacterium
CGCTAAGCTCGGCGATCGTCAGGGGCGATCCGTCGTCGATGTAGAGGGACGCAGCGCGAAGCTTTCTGCTCGCTCTCTCGAACGGTGCCCAGTCGTCCACTTTGCCGTCCCGCATCCGCCACAGCGGCACGGGGCCTCCGCTTGCGACCAGGCGCCGCGTTAGGGATAGCACGCTCATCTCCGACGAGAAGAACAGCACCGGGCGGCCACACTCGATCGCCATGTGTTCCGCGATGTTCATGCCGAAGATGGTTTTCCCGACATTCGGCCGCGCCGCGACGATGATCAGATCGCCGGCGCGCAACCCGTCCAGATAGCGATCCAGGTCGATAAATCCCGTCCCCAAGCCGCGCAACTGGTCAGGGTTTGCCGCCCGCGCCTCGATCTCGGCCTCAATGGTTGAGACGAATTCGGCGGGCCTACGAGGGCCGCCCACCGTGCGCGCTTCAGTCACGGCCATTATGGCCGCCTGCGCTCGCTCGATTAG
>CAZILI010000017.1:497-7041 GCA_964539965.1 uncultured Burkholderiales bacterium
TCCGCCAGGGGGCTTCGCTCTTACGCCTGCTCGATCATGCTGTTCGCGGCGGCCTGAATTTCACGGCGGACAGCATGCTCCCGAACGATCTCGGCGTAGCGGCGGATGTTGACAGCGCTTGGCGTATTGTTCGCCAATGTCAGCAGGTAAGCGGCACCGCCGACGCGCTCAAGATCTTCGGCGCTCATTGCTTCGGCCACCGTCACGGCGTCTACCGGTTGTGCAGTACTCGCAAGTTGCCCAATCGTCCGGAAGATGCGACGGTGATCGTCGCGATAGAAGTCAGCTTCAGTGACAGCGCCGTCAAGGCGATCAAAGGCAGCAGCCTCCATCAGCAGACCGCCGAGTATCGCTTGCTCGACGTCGACACTGTTCGGGGGCAGCATCAGGCCGTCGGTACCGCGGTCGGGGAAGGCGCTCATTGATGGTCTCCGTTGCTGCGGTGGTAGTACCCTTCGCGCACCTTATCGAAGTTACTCGGGCGCAGCAGCCATTCGAGAGTCAATTGGAACGGTTCGCGGCCAGAGCCATTCGCGCGCCCACACAGGAACTCGCTTTCCGCCACGTAGCCGAAGTACCGAACCCACCAGTCCAGCGTCTGCCTAGCTGGGTCCTCGCGCCAGCGGGCACGAAGTAGTGCCTGCCGCGGAGCGCGCCAGCTCTTGCAAGGCGTCGCCATCGGAAGGATCTCGTGATAGAGCCCGACGATTTCGATATGAGGAATGCGTGAACCGTTCAGCTTCCCGGTCGCCGAGCCGTTCGGCGACAAATGCACCGAAGGTGCATTAAATGACGGTTCTTGATGGTTCATGATGGATTGGGTCGCACCGATGCGACCCGTCTTGTGCATGGGTGCGACCCGTCCTATAGCGCCCGTGCGACGCGTCGCCTCTACGCTACCCGTCGCGTCGGTGCGGCCCGTAGGGGTGGCATCGGCACCACCCGTCTGGGCTTCATGTGCCGTCACTACGATACGATAGCGCCGCGTGCTACCTGGCGCGCCACCGTCGTGGTTCCCCGTAACCGCAAGGACACCCATACCGACGAGTTCGTGAACCACGCGCTGGGCCTGAGATCGCGAGAGCCGGCATTTGCGAGCGATCGTTGTCATCGATGGCCGAATGTTCTCGCCGTCATCGGACGCGAAGTCCGCGAGCGCGAGCATCACCAAAAGATGGGATCCGCCGCGAGGGAACGACGTCCAAACGTGCGTCATCATGCGCACGCTCACCTCCGCTGCCCGGCGCGCCACAGGGCCGCACGCGCCACCAATATCGAGGAGATAGCCCGGTGCCAGCTCGCGCACCGATCGCAAATCGGGTACCGACCGCGGTGATTTGCTTTGCATGCTGCGCACACGCACCAAGCCCCGTTTGCTGCTGGGTGCGGGGCTTCGTCATTTGGCCGTTTCATGTTGAGTCGGCGCCGACTGTGTGCGGCACGGCGGCCGCGCCGGCGGCTTTGGTCTTCATGGCCTTCATGCGGCGGCCTCCGCATACTCGGACGTGCTGCTGACCCGTGGCGCCACCTTTTGCAGGTAGGCTATGACATCCGATTTTTTGTATAGGCGGCGGTTGCCGAACTTCGCGTAAGGAATTCCGCCGCCTTCGACAGCTTTTAGGTCGAGCCACTCTGTCGATCTGCTTATCCCCGCCGCTGTAACGGCCGAAGATAGCCATGCATCCTCTGGCGCGGCCCAAAACTCCGCGCGCAAAGTCGGCGCTTCAGCTTTGAATTTGGCGCGCAGTGCAGCGCGCCTAGCGCGCTCTTTTACGCGAGCGTCTGTTTCTTGTTTGGAGAGCTTTCCCAGTTGCATCACGCCTCCTCAAGCCGAATCTAGGAGATTCATGATCCAACTAAACGCAGAAAGAAGGGGAGTGAGTTAGGGAAGAAAAATCTTCCTTCAACACCCCGGGGTCCGCGCACTACGGGGACTTCAAGGCGCTTCGGATGGAAGCCGGATCAAGCGGATCTTCGCCAAACACGACCGCTGCAATTTGCCCCAGAGTTCCTGCCATCGGCGTGCCGCATAGCTCCCGCATGGCCGGAGCGACGAAACGTGCGAATGAGTACGTCCGCGTGTGCACGTCCCGCCTTGAGGGCTTGGGCAACGATCGGAGGGTTTCCACACGGCGCTCGGCGTCTCGGGCATACAGCTCCAGGAACCAACTCAGGGCGGGCGACGGGACAATCGATGACAACGCAGCTCTTGCGTCAAACGCCGAGGATAGCCTTGTCGCATCATCAGGGAATTTATCATCAACAAAGCTGAGAATGTCGTCCGCTTCGTCCTTCTCAAACCAGTTGAACAGTGGGACACCGCGATCCGCAATGGGCAAGGCTCTCTTGAGGCGACGAGCAAGTTTCGCGGCCGACCAGAGTTCCTCGATGGCTTCTGACCGCGTAGGTTCACGATGCTGCAATAGTTGCCAGGCGCGGAGAATCGCATCGATAAGATTCGCTATCGGAATCGCCTGGCGCACGTTACCTTTGAGGTTAGATCTAGTTCTTAGGCGTTGTTCGATCGCACGCCAAACGCTTTTCATGCGCTCATCGCTGCCGAGCCGCTCCAGCAGTTCGCGCGCTGGATGTGATTTCGCACTTGATCTCGGAAGTCGGCAGTAGTACACGATGAGCGCCTTGGGTGCCCACGAAGCGAACTTCTTTTTCGCCGCCACCCAATCACGCCTAGCGACGCCTGCGATGCTCGGCTCGTCGAGTTTGGGGAAGACGTCGGGAAACTTCTCTTGGGCTTGGGTGTACCGTAGCGGGCGTTTCTTTATCGCGGCGCGCGATGTGATCTCTTGCGCTTGATCCTCGAAGAACTCCGGAAATTCTTTCTTCGCGCGCGAGAGCTTCTGACGAAGAAAGCGATCGCGTTCTTTGATTTCAGGCGAGCCCTTCAGCGAATCGAAATCTCGCCGCGCGCTTACTATGTGCTTACTTTTCTGTCTCGACGTTGCGATGAGAGAGAGAAACGGTCTATAAATGCTTGATATTTATGGTGGCCTGGGGCGGAATTGAACCACCGACACAAGGATTTTCAGTCCTCTGCTCTACCAACTGAGCTACCAGGCCATACGTCTCGACTAACGAGCTTCGTGACTTTGAATCACAGGGTTCAAGTTGGACCTCTCCCCAAGGTTCAAAGCGAGCCAGATTTTAACAGCGGCCTTGCCTGTACGCCAATGGATTGACGGCCAACCCCGCACTAGATGGACTCTCGGCGGCATGCGGAACGCCGCCGAGATAGCTCAACCGCGCGCGAGTCCGTCGCTGGCGGCGTAGCCGCCGTCGACCGGCACGACGATGCCGTTGACGTGATCGGAAGCGCGCGAGGCGAGGAACAGACAAGCTCCCACTAAGTCCGGAGTCTCGCCCCAACGGCCATCCGGCGTCCGCTGGATCACGGCCGTTTCGAACGCGGTGCCGCGCAATTCGTCTGTCATCTCGGTGAAATACCAGCCCGGAGCAATCGCGTTGACCTGCAGGCCGAGCGGCGCCAACTCAACCGCATTGACCTTGGTGAGCGCCACCAGTGCGTGCTTGGCGACCGTATAGGCAACCTGTAGACCCTTGCTCGGTGCCACCAATCCGTATACAGAAGCGACATTGATGATCTTGCCGCTGCCCTGCGATCGCATGCGGCGCGCGGCGTGCTTGGTGCAGAGAAACGCGCCGGTGAGGTTGGTGTCGAGCACACGTCTCCACGTCGGCAGATCGAGTTCCATGACCGAAGCGCGCTGACTCAGGCCGGCATTGTTCACAAGGATGTCGATGCGACCGAAGCGTTCGACTACCCCGGCGATGGTGCGCTCTACCGACGCCTCGTCGCATACGTCTAGCTCGAACGCCGCCGCCCGCTCGCCCAACTTCGCGGCGACCTCCCGGTTGCGATCGGCTCGGCGCCCACCGATCGCAATAGCCGCGCCCGCACGCCATAGTCCCGCGGCAAGGGTGCTGCCGATGCCGCTGTTGGCTCCGGTGACGAGCGCCACTTTGTCCTGCAGGCTAAACAGATCGCCGCTCACGGAGCCGCTCAAAAGAAAGCGATGGTGCGAATTTCGATGCTCTCGCGCGGCGGCGCATCGACGGCCGTAGTCGGATCATCGAACGCGCTATGGCCGAGAAAACGGCAGCGCCCATCCGTTTCCGAGTCGTAAGTCTTGAGCAACAGCGCCTGCTCCGGCGTCATGTGGGGAAAGTACCACCACCGGTGCGCCGGCGAATGCCGCATCACGTAGATTTCGCCTTCGCGGTCGCGGTAGTGCATCTTCAGCTCGATGAAATCGGGCCGCACCGTGCTGGTGGCATCGCACATCGCCAGCGGCTTCTCGTCCACTGGCCGCCGAAACGGTTTCCAAAAGTTAAAGAACGCCACGCGCCGTTTGAGCAAATCGTCCGCTTCGCTCGGCAGCAGCTGGCGCACCCGCAGCGGTCCCGACAGCGGAGTGTAGTCGCAGTGCACAACCATCACGGGCGCGCGTTGCGTCGTGCTGTGCTCCGCGTTCTGCTGCGCGGCGTTCGCCTTGGTGCGTATCGTGTGATCGAAGATGATCACTCGGCGCGCGCCTACGGTGTTGCGCACGAACTCGATGACTTCGGGGTACAAGTTTGCCCTTATGGCAGCATCGTCGTCCCAAGAATCGAACGCGCTGCGAAACTCTCTGAACGCGAACCCTTCTCTATCAAGCGCAAAATGCTGGACATGCGGCCAGCCGTCGTGCACCTCCATCTCCTGGGGGTCGTCACCGGCTTGCCGCGTCGCCGTGCCGGGTGGAACTTCGTAGAAGTAAATCTCCGGGGTGACACCGGTGTCCCGCGTGTAGTTGAAAATCCCGCGCACCATGCCGGCCCTCGCCGTATCGCCGCGGGTCGCGTCGGAAGCCACTATGCTGCCTTTTCCGTGGTGAACCCTTCGCCTACCCAGGTTTTTTGCCAACTGGGGAGTTGTTCGACGCTTTCGACCAACCAACGCTTGAGGTTCGTATGCTTGTCCAACGGTAGCTTTTGCCAACCGTGCAGGTGCATCGGCGCGGCCAAGGCGATGTCGGCAATGGTGGCAGTGTCGCTCGCCACCCAGCGACGGCCGGCTAGGCGCGCGTCGAGAATGCCCGCGAGCTTGTGGAACTGCGCCGCTTGCGCGTCGAGCACGGCCGGGTCCGGCGCGCTGCCCAACAAGGGCTTGACGCAGTTCTCCACCAGGTAGACGTAACAGCTCGGAAACCAGCTGGAAGACTCCCACAGCAGCCAGCGGTTGATATCCGCGCGCTTGCGAAGCTCACGCGGGTAGACCGCCTCGTTGCCGACTTTCTCCGCGGCATACTGCAGGATCGCGTTGCTCTCCCACAGCACGAAGTCGCCGTCCACCATCGCTGGCACTGACGCATTCGGATTCACTGAGATATAGGGCTCGGCTTTCTGCTCGCCTTTGAAGTAATCCACGTGCACTCTCTCGTACGGCGCACCGATTAGATCGAGGCCTGCCAGCACTTTGCGGCAATTCACCGTTATCGGATCGGCGTATATCTTCATGGCTCTCCTCCGCTTGGTTAAATGAGTCTTGTTAGCGTTTGGCAGATGATTCTATCATCGCTTCTACGCGACGAGTCGCCGTGGCGTTGCATTGTCTGGGCGTGTACGGGCCGAACGTCCCGTCTCTGACCGCGAGCCGCGGCGATGCTACGATTGACGCGCGCGTCGCCGCGCCATTTTCCATCGACTTCACTCTATAGCGTCATGTCGGATGTTACTGCGTTGCTGAACTACGTCGAGCCGCAAACCGAGCCGCTACACACCTACGCGTTCGATCCGCCCAACGGTGGGCCGCGTTTCAACGGTCGGTTGCGGGGTCATTCGGTTAGGCTCGAAGACGCGCGGGGAGAGCCCGCGCGGTTTCGGCTCGGCACCACCGGCTTCGAATTGTGTCCTCACGTAAGCCGAGTGCACGACTTCTGGAGCGAACGCGAGGTACGCGAAACCTATTTCCCGGAGGCCGAGGCGCTGGTGCGGGCCGTCACCGGCCTGCCTCGCGCCCACGTGTTCGACCACACCTTGCGTCGCCGCGCGCCCGACACGCCGGAGGTCGATGGGGTCGGCGGCTCGTTCGCCGCGGTGCGTGAGCCGGTCGGGCGCGTGCACGCGGACTTCACCCCGCGCTCGGCGCCGGCGCGCATTACGCGAGATTGCGCGCCCGAGATCGCCGCTCGAGCGCTTGCCGCCGACTATTTGATTGTCGGTGTATGGCGCTCGATCGGGCGCCATCCCGTTCTCGATGCACCGCTCGCCCTCGCCGATGCAAGGAGCCTCGCGGCACAGGATCTCGTGCCCAATAGTCTCATCTATCCCGAGCGTCGGGGCGAGACGTATGCGATCTTGTATCGTCCCTCGCATCGATGGTTCTATTACTCCGCGCAAACACGCGACGAGGCGCTCGTCTTCGTCCACTACGACAGTCGACACGCAAACGCGCTGGGGCCAGAAAGCACGCGGGCGGTGGCGCACAGCGCCTTCGCCACCGGTCCGCGCTCGCTGCAACTGGTGC
>CAZILI010000017.1:7051-9640 GCA_964539965.1 uncultured Burkholderiales bacterium
AGATCGCAACGCCCTCGCGCGAAAGCATCGAACTGCGCATCGTGGCGTTTTGAGCGTTATTGACGCAACGCGCGCTCGATCCGGCGATCAGGCACCAGCCAGAGCAGCGCCACGAAGACATAAATCGCTTGAGCGAGTTGGGGCGCAACCAAAGCGAGCGCGATGCCGACCACGTACAGTAGCGGTGATAGCTTTCCCTTCCAATCGGAGCCGACGGCGCGCCTGAGGACAGACTGCTCGCCCTGGGCCGCGATGATGGATTGCTGGAGAATCCAGTAGGCCATCGCGGCCGCCAGAAGGATTGCTCCGTACAGAGCGGTAGGCAGCGGCGCGAAGTGATTCTCGCCCATCCAACCGGTGGCGAACGGAAGCAGCGACAGCCAAAACAAAAGGTGCAAATTCGCCCATAAGATAGGCGCAGAAACCTTGGTCGCCGCATGAAGCAAGTGATGATGATTATTCCAGTAGATGCCGACGTACAAGAAGCTAAGCACGTAACTCAGCAACACCGGGAGTATGGGTGATAGGGCCTCGAGAGTGGCGCCGTGCGGGACCTTCATCTCCAAGACCATAATGGTGATGATGATCGCCAATACGCCGTCGCTGAACGCTTCGAGCCGAGACTTACCCATTATTTTGATGTTCTCTCAAGTCGATGCTGAAGGGATGCGATTGTAGGGGCGATCGCGACCGGCCTCAACGCGGGCCAGCGCCCGCGTCGCCCGACTGGCGCTCGATAGCTATCTGCGCGACCGCGCACAGTCGCGGTGCTACCATACTTGTTCGCGCAGGCGTCCCCCGCAACTATGACCTCGGACCGAACCAACCCACCCAACGACGTCGACTTGAGCGAAGTGCAACGCCTGGTCGATTCTCTCGAGTCGGACCTGAAGAAAGTGCGCGAAGGCTCGAGCGATCTCGCCACATTGCGTGGTGAGGTCGAGCAATTGCGCGCACTGTTGAGTGCGCCCGGCACCGGGCAAAGCCAAGTGCACGAGGGCCTGCACGGAGTACGCGCCGTCTTGCATCGCGTGGAGCAAGAAGTCATCGGCGAGGCACTCACGGCAAGCGACTACATCAACCGCATCGGCCGCATGCTGGGAATGTAGACACCGGTCGCCACGCCCATGGGCAGTGCGCTCTGGCAGACCGTATCATCGTGAGCTTGCGATCGGATCGGAGAGCTAAGCAACCTCTGAACAAGTCCTCCATGAGCCGTGTTTCCGACGAAGTGGTCGTATCGGAGGTAGCAGAAATGCTCGCCGGCCGCATCGAGGCGCTCGACGCGCCGGGCGATCCCACGCTCGCGTTCTTAGCGAGCGGCATGGAGGGCATCAAGGTGCCGGTCGCGCGCATCGCTCGGCCCGGGCGCTAGGCGGCCGCGCCCTCCCGCCGATGGATCACACCATTCTTCATGATCACTCGCAGACCTTCCCGCTGCCGCAGCAAACCGACATCGCGCAGCGGGTCGCCTTCTACCAGCAGCAGGTCGGCCACGTAACCTGCTCTAACCTGCCCCAGCTCGTGCCCGCGCATCATGATTTCGCCGCCCAGCTTGGTGGCGGCGAGAATTGCTTCCATTGGTGTAAAGCCTAGCAGCTTGACGAAGTGCTCGATGTCGCGCGCGTTGGCGCCGATCGGATTCCAGGCGAAGCCGTAATCCCCTCCCGGCAACACGCGCACACCACGCCGCCGGAGTGCCTTCATGTTCTCTATGCCTGCCAGCATTTCCTTCTCAACGCCGCGCTCGCGTGCGATCTGCGGCGTGATACCCCACGGGCTCGCCTCGTGCAGCACGGCGTAGGCGTTGCCCAAGGTAGGCGCCACGAACACGCGATCGTGCTGCGACTCCAATAGCGCGCAGGCTTCGTCATCGACCAAGGTCGCGTGGTACAGAATTTCCACACCGTGGCGCAATGCCATCTTCACCGACTCGGCGCTGCGCGCATGGGCGGCCACCCGCTTGCCGCGCGAGTGCGCGACTTCACACACCGCTTCGACTTCGGCGTCGTTCATCACCGTTTGATGGGCGCGGGCCCAGGGAATGAATTCGTCGCCGGAGATGTTGATCTTGAGCGTGTCCACGCCTTCGCGCACGAAGTAGCGCGCGGCGCGGCGAAATTCCTCCGGCCCGTCGCACACATAGCCGAAGTTCTCCCGCTGTATATGCGACAAGCTCGGATCGCCGAGCCCGCCGGTCACGGTGAGCTCCGGGCTCGCCGCAAGCAAACGCGGTCCCGGGAAGTCGCCGCGCTCGATAGCATTGCGCACGGCGATGTCCAGGCGCCCTTTTGCCGCAGCGGCGCTGACACACGAGGTAAAGCCGTGATCGAGCATGACGCGGGCGTTGCGCAGGGTCATGATGGCGTGGTCCTCGGGCGGGATTTCACCCAGCTGGACCGACTGCGACATGTCAGTGAAACTCAAATGCGCGTGCGGTTCGATCAGGCCCGGCATCAAGGTAGCGCCGCCGCCGTCGATGCGCGCGGCTTGCGGCGCATCGATGGTCTGCCCATCGCGCGCGATGCGTGATATGCGCTCGCCCTCGACCAGTACCGTGCCCGCGAAGGGCGGCGCGCCGGTGCATTC
>CAZILI010000017.1:9684-11578 GCA_964539965.1 uncultured Burkholderiales bacterium
GGATACGGACATCCACGAAGAGCGTTTCGGCCATTTCCCTTACGTCTTGGCGCCGTCGATGCGGGTCAACACACAACCGTCGATGAGCCAAGCGCCGTCCGGCTGGCGTTGCATGCCGTAGACGGCGAGCCACAGCACGCCGTCTGCATCTTCCAACTCGACTTTTTGCAGGACGCCGTCGTTCATCTGTACTGCGTCGTAGAAGGACACCGAAGCGGGACGGTACACCGCCGGGTAGGCGGTTCGCACCATTCGCATGAAGTTTTCTGCGGTTTCGAACTGCTGCCGAATCTCGGGCGAAGCGAAAGAGAACGCCTTGCGCGCGTCGTCGTCGCGAAACGCAGCCAGCTGCGCTTCGATCACCGCGCGGATCTCTTGCCCATCGGTCGGGGTGAGGGTTTGCGCCGGCGCCGTCGCCGCAGCGAGAACGGCGAGAAGCCAGACCAAGTAGAAGTGAGCTCTCAAACGCATGGCACGCCCCCCCGGCGCGGCGAGGTCAGGGCCAATACTGGGGGGTACTCCATGCTGTACAAGCCTAACATCCGCATCCACTCAAGGATTTCTGCCATATACCCCCCTATACCATGCCGCCGTTCACCGAAATGACCTGGCCAGAGACATAGCTCGCACGCTCGGATACCAGAAAGCTCACCAGGTGCGCGACCTCTTCGGGCTGGCCCGCACGGCGCATCGGCACCAGGCGCTCGATCGCTTCTTGCGAGAACGCCGCGTTGGCGACCGGCGAGGCGATGATGCCGGGCGCGACCACGTTCACCGTCACGCCGCGACTAGCCACCTCGGCGGCGAGCGCGCGGCTGGCTCCGTGCAGGCCGGCCTTGGCGGCGGCGTAGTTCGCCTGCCCACGACTGCCGAGCAACGCCGACACCGAGGAGATGCTCACGATGCGCCCCCAGCGCGTTGCCATCATCGGCAGCAATAGCGGCTGCGTGACATTGAAAAAGCCATTCAGCGACACGTCGATCACGCGCGTCCATTGGGCGACGCTCATGCCGGGCATGACGGCGTCTTCGGTGACGCCGGCGTTGTTGACGACGATTTGAATCGCGCCGTCCTCGAGCAAGCGCTCCAACGCACCCGCGGTGCCGGCATGGCTAGCGACGTCGAAGCTCACGGCGCTCGCCGCTCCACCGGCGGTGACGATGTCGGCGACGACCTTCTCCGCTTGCTCGCGATTGGCGTTGGCGTGCACGTACACGAAATGACCATCGGCCGCGAGCGCCGTACAGATGGCTTGTCCGATTACGCCGCTACCGCCGGTGACGAGCGCGCGCTTCATCGCCTTAACATCGCTAGGCGAACGGCGTCAGCGACACGTGCAACGCCGGGCCCGCGACATAGTCCAGCACTAAGTTCACCTCGCGGCTTGCGGCCAGTGCGGCGAGCAGAGGCAGCGCGCGCGCGGCGGGAACTTGCTGGCGCAGCGCCTCGAGCGCCGGCTCTTCGAGGGCGCTGGCCGCCTGCGGCTCACCCGATAAGGAAAGCTCCAGGCGCGAGAGCGAGTGTTCGCCGCGCGTCGCGCTCAACAGCAGCGCGACCCCGAACGGCGCAGCGATCGGGCGTGCTCGGTTGAGCGGTTCCGGATAGGGCACGTCGTAGGCCACCAGCAGGACACTTCGCCCTTGTACGGCGCTCTGCGTCACCGCTTCGATGAGGCCGGCGGCGAAGCTCGCGTCGTAGCAGCACAGGCTGGTCGAGGACTCACGGCACTGCGTTGCAATGCACCAGTAACCGCCTGCGGCATTGTGCACCGAGTTGTGAAACTGGGTCGGTGAGACCTCGCGCTCCGGACCGGCGAGCGTGTCGCAGATTTGATGAATCACGTCGCCGTCGGCGCCTGAGGAGGTGAACACGGTGGCGATCTCGGAGGCGTTGC
>CAZILI010000017.1:11588-20084 GCA_964539965.1 uncultured Burkholderiales bacterium
CGAGCGCTTGCTGGCCCACGGTCAGAGCGACCTTGACGCAATAGCCGGTGCGACGGCGCTCGGCCGCGGGCAGCAATTCGAGCGGCGGGATCACGACATCACAACGCTGGTACGGCGCGCTCCCCGTGAGGGTGGCGCGCGCCGCATCCCAATTGGGCAATCCCGGTCCGAGCACACCCAAGCCGTCGACAAAGGCGTGCACCATGTCAAATCCGCCCGAACACGAGGCTGCAGTTGCTGCCGCCGAAACCGAACGAATTGCTCATCGCGCGCCGCACCGGTGCCGCACGGTTGTCGAGCAGATATCGGCTCTTCAGTTCCGGGTCGAGGCGCTCGGTATTGAGCAGGCCGGGCATGAACGCGTGCTGCAGCGCAAGCACACAGATGATCGCCTCGGTAATCCCGGCGGCGCCCAGAGCATGTCCGGTCCAACCCTTGGTCGAACTGCAAGGCGCTCGATCGCCGAACAAGGCGAACACGGCCGCGTCCTCGGTGATGTCATTGGTCTTGGTCGCCGTACCGTGCATGTTGATGTAGTCGATGTCGTGCGGCGCGAGGCCGGCGGATTCGAGCGCGCGCTGCATCGCCATGCGCGCGCCTAAGCCTTGCGGATGCGGCGTCGACATGTGATAGGCGTCGGAGCTCTCTCCTACGCCCAGCAGTCGCGCCAAAGGCTCGCCGTGCTCGCCCGTGCGCTCGAGCAGGGCAAAGCCCCCGCTCTCGCCGATCGAGATGCCGCTGCGCTCGGCGTCGAACGGGCGGCAAGGTCGCTCGGCCACCAAGCCGAGCGAATTGAACCCGTACAAGGTCGTCAGGCACAGGCTGTCCACTCCCCCCACCACGGCCGCGTCACACAAGCCCGCTTCGATCATGCGCGCCGCGTTGCCGAATACCTTGGCGCTGGAAGAGCACGCCGACGACACGACCGCCGCCGGTCCCGCCAAGCCCAGCGCGCGCTGCACGAACGCGGCGACCGAAAAGTTGTTATGCGTCTCGGCATAGTGAAAATCCGCGGGCAACGCGCCGGTATGCGGGTCGCGGCGGCGGTAAGCAAGCTCGGTGGCGAGGATGCCCGAAGTGCTGGTGCCCAAGAAAACGCCGATCCGGTGGGCGCCGTAGCGCCGCTTGGCGGCTTGCACCGCGGGCGCGAAGCCGTCGCACTCGAGCGCCATTTGTGCGAGCCGGTTGTTGCGGCAATCGAAATCGGACCAAGCGGGCGCGAGCGAGCACGCCTCGACCCCCTCGACTTGGCCCACGTAGGTCGGCAAACGCACGGTCTCGAAGCCGCACGGTGCGAGCCCGCTCCGGCGCTCGCGCAGGGCGGCCAAGGTCGCGGCCAACCCTGCACCCAAGCAGCTCACAATGCTCGCTGCGGTGAGGTCTAGCGGTTTCAACGTTGCGCGTCGGTTGGCTTGTGGCTATGACGCCACGCCGTTGCTTGCACCTTGTAGGGGCATTTTCGTGTCGATAGAGTGCGAGCGGCAGCGGAACCCGCCAACTGGCTGCCGGTTGCCATTATACTAGTCCCTTCCAATATTCAGCCCGCAAGATGAGCAAAGTGGAACTATCGACCAGTACCGCAGAACTCGAGGTCGCCAGACTGATCGTCTCGACGCTCAACCTCGAAACGCCTGCCGAAGAGATCGATCCGACCGCGCCGCTCTACAAGGACGGGTTGGGTTTGGATTCGATCGACATACTCGAGATCGCGCTCGCCATCTCAAAGGCGTACGGATTCAAAATGCGCTCCGACGATGCCGACAACGAACGCATTTTCCAATCACTGCGTAGCCTGTCGGAACACGTACAAAAGCACCGAACCAAGTAGCGCGCGCGGCGTTCGAAGATGAGGCGTACGCTGATCTTTCTGGCTGTGCTGGTCGGCTATCAAGGTTTGCTGCACCGCGCGCTGGAAAGACCGACCGGCTGGCTCGCGATCACCTTGCTGCTGATCCCGATCGCCGGCTTCGGCCTATGGTTTGTCGCGACTTCGAAGCGGCCGTTGACCGCGGCGCTGCTTGCGACCTTGGCAGGTGTCGGCATGTTCATGCTGTGGCGCGCCGCGCCCGCTTCGCTGTACGGCGCCACGCATGTGCTGGGCCACCTGCTGTTGTTCTGGTGGTTCGCCCGCACGCTCAAGCCCGGCGCCAAGGCCTTCATCACCGAGATCGCGGAGGCCGTTAACGGCACGCTGCCCGACTACATGGTGCGCTATTCGCGCCAAGTCACCTGGGCCTGGAGCCTATTCTTTGCCGCGATGGCGCTCACCTCCGCGCTGCTGTTCGCGCTGGCACCGCTGTCCGTGTGGTCGTTCTTCGCCAACGTGCTCAACTGGCCGCTGGTGCTGCTGATGTTCCTGGGCGAGTACACCTATCGGGTGCGGCGCTTCCCCGACTACGCGCACGCTTCTCTGCTTACCAACGTAAAGGCGGTGACGAAATACCTGTCGTCATTCAAGGCAACGCAACCCAGGTGACCAACCAAGGCGACTCGCTGCCGTTGTTCCGGCATGCGCACGCGCAAGCGCCGTTCGCTGTGCGCGGCGAGCAAGCCGTGACCGCGGCCCAATTCTTGGCCGACGTCGCGCACCTGGTGGAGCGCTTGCCTGCGCGTGGACATGTCGTCAACCTGTGTGCCGATCGCTACCATTTCGCGGTGACGCTCGCGGCCGCCCTACTGCGCAAGCAGCTAAGCCTGCTGCCGCCTACCCAAGCGCCGGAGCTGCTGAACCGACTGCGACAAAGCTACCCTGACTTGTACGCCGTGATCGACGACGGCGCACCGGTGCCGGATCTCGATCTCGTGCGCTATCAAGCGTCGGCCCGCAGCGAGATGGAGTTCCAGGTTCCGCGGGTGCCGGCGGCGCAGGTCGCGGCATTGGCGTTTACTTCGGGCTCCACCGGGCAACCGGTGCCGCAGGCAAAAACCTGGGGCTCGCTCGTAAGAAGCGCGCGCGCTGAAGGTTTGCGCTTAGGCGTAGACGGACCGACGCCGATCGGCATGGTCGGCACGGTTCCGGCGCAGCACATGTACGGGTTGGAGTCGACGCTCTTGCTCGCATGGCACAACGCGGCCGTGATGCATGCGGGCAAACCGTTTTTCCCCGAGGACGTGCGCGCGGCGCTGGCGCAGATGGCCCCCCCGCGCATGCTGGTTACCACGCCGGTGCACTTGCGCGCCTTGCTGAGCGAGGCCACACTTCTGCCCCAGCTCAAACTCATCTTGTGCGCGACCGCCCCGCTCTCGCTCGAACTCGCGCAGGCGAGCGAGGCGCGGTTCGGCGCGCCGGTGTACGAGATCTATGGCTGTACCGAGGCCGGACAAGTGGCCAGCCGACGCACGGTCGACGGCCCGATCTGGCAAACTCTGCCCGACATTACGTTGAGCCAACGCGGCGGCGACACCTACGCGCACGGCGGCTCGGTCGAGCAGCCGACCTTGCTGCAAGACGTGATCGAACTGCGCGACCCGTGCCATTTCAGCCTGCACGGCCGGCTCGCCGATCTCGTCAACATCGCCGGCAAGCGCACCTCGCTCGCTCATCTGAATCACCATTTGAGCGAGATCGACGGCGTACGCGACGGAACGTTCTTCTTGCCGCAAGAAGCCAGCGGGAGCGTCACCCGGCTCGCCGCCTTCGTGGTGGCGCCGGGCAAATCGCCGCAGTCCATCGTGGCGGCGCTGCGCACGCGCATCGACGCCGCCTTTCTGCCGCGTCCGGTGCTCATGGTGGAGGCGTTGCCGCGCAATGCCACCGGCAAGTTGCCGCGCGAAGCGCTCGACGCGCTATGGGCGAGGCTCACGCACAAGGGCCGGTAGCCCGCTTATGCCGCAGGCTCGCGCGAAACACGGTGCACCCATTGAGTAGCCTACCCTCCGACTCTGCTCCCCAGCAGTGGCTCGCTCAGCCCGAGCGCAGCAACGTCTTCGCGATCCGCTTGATCGTATGGATCGCGTGCGCTTTGGGGAGACCGATTGCATGCGCCTTGTTGTATCCCATCTGCGCCTACTTTCTCGCCTTTTCGCCGCGCGCGCGCACCGCCTCGCGCACCTACTTGAGCCGAGCACTTGCGCGCGAACCGACTTGGCCCGATATATTCCGGCACTACTACTGCTTCGCCGTCACCATGCTAGACCGAGTGTTCCTGCTTCGCGGGCGCTACGACTTGTTCGACCTGACGGTACACGGCGAAGAGCTGATGCGCGAAGCGCTCGACAGCCGGCAAGGATGCTTTCTCATCGGCGCGCACGTCGGGAGCTTCGAAGTGCTGCGCGCTTTCGGCAAGGAGCGACGCGATCTGCGCGTGCGCATGGTGATGTACGAGCAGAACGCGCGCAAGTTGAAGAGCGTGATGGACGCGCTCGACCCGCAACTGGCGGCGACCGTCATCGAAACCGGGCAATTCGACTCCATGCTCAAGGTCGACGAGGCGCTGCAGCACGGTGAGTTCGTCGGCATGCTCGGGGACCGCGCGCTCGGCAAAGACGGCGAGTCGCGCTGTGTATTCTTCGGCGAGCCGGCCGGCTTCGCCGTCGCGCCGTTTCGCATGGCGCGCATGTTGAAGCGGCCGATCATCCTCATGCTCGGCTTGTATCTGGGCGGCAACCGCTACGCGCTGCACTTCGAACGTCTGGTGGAGGACGCCAGCCACGTCGAGCGCGCCAGACGTGAGGCGGTGGTGCAAGAGTGGATGCAGCGCTACGCCGATCGGCTCGAGCACTATTGCCGGCTCGCGCCGTACAACTGGTTCAATTTTTATGACTTCTGGCGGCGCTCGGATCCTTAAGGTCACGGCCGCACTGCTGATCGCGCTCGCCGCCGCGCCGGCGCAAGCGTGGGACATCGCCGAATTGATGGCGGCGCTCGGCAAGCGCCAGCCGGGCGAGGCAAGGTTCGTCGAGCGCAAGTATCTCAAGATCCTGACTCGTCCGCTGGAATCCTCGGGCGTGCTCGCCTACGTGCCGCCCAACCGCCTGGTCAAGAAGACCGAAACGCCGAAGGTCGAGTCCCTGATTGTCGAAGACGACAGGCTCACCATCGATACGCCGCGCTGGCGGCGCGAACTGCGGCTGCGCGAGTATCCGGTGGTGTGGGCCTTCATCGAAAGCATACGCGCCACCCTCAAGGGCGACGCCGCCGTGCTGGCGCGCTTCTACCAGAGCGAACTCACCGGTCCGCGGGAAGATTGGCGCTTGACCCTCAAACCCATCCAGCGTGACATGCAAGCCGTCATCAAAGAGATTGTCATCGCAGGCCGCGAGGACCGTGTTGGCAGCGTAGAGACTTTGGAGGCGGACGGCGACCGATCGGTCTTGACGGTTTCCGAGGGCGGGCGATGACCCGCGGCGCTCGTTGGGCGATCGCCGTTTGGATCGCCACCTTGCTCGGCTGCATTGCGGTGGTGAGCCGCACCGCGTTCGTGGCCGATCTGTCGGCTTTCTTGCCCAGAGAACCCTCGCCCGCGCAGCAACTGCTGGTCGACCAACTGCGCGACGGCGTGGTGTCGCGCTTGGCCCTGATCGGGCTCGAAGGCGACAAGCCGGAGGCGCTCGTCCGGCTCAGCAAGGCGTTGGCGGACACTCTCGCGCGCGATCCGCAGTTTGTCTACGTGCACAACGGCGAGCAAGCGCGGCTCAAGCGCGATTGGGAATTTCTG
This sequence comes from uncultured Burkholderiales bacterium, assembly GCA_964539965.1. Taxonomy (GTDB): domain Bacteria; phylum Pseudomonadota; class Gammaproteobacteria; order Burkholderiales; family JALYOK01; genus CAZILI01. The sequence continues at coordinate 17,246 of CAZILI010000017.1, forward strand.
CTGAAGCATCGCTACCTGTTGAGTCCCGCCGTGTCGTCCGAGCACTTCACCGTGCCCGCGCTGCGCGAGGCGCTGCAGGCAAACTTGGACCTGCTCGGCAGTCCGGCGGGCATGCTGATCGAGCGCTTGATCCCCGCCGACCCGACCGGTGAAATGTTGCGCATGCAAGAGAAACTAGAGGGCGGCGCCAAGCCTGCCATGCGCGAGGGAGTGTGGTTTTCTGCTGACGGGCGGCGGGCGCTCCTGCTCAGCCAGACGCAAGCGCCGGGCTTCGACATCGACGCGCAGCAGCGAGTGCTGCAGGCGATCGAGCGCGCATTCGACGAGGCGAAGCGACAAGCGCAAGCAAGCGAGGCCAAGTTGTTGCTGACCGGGCCCGGCGTGTTTTCGGTCGCCTCGCGCGAGGCGATTCGTCAGGACGCGATGCGTCTGTCGCTCATCGCGACTGCGTTGATCGCGCTGGTGATGCTGGTTGTGTATCGCTCGCCGCGCGTGCTGGCTCTTTCGTTCATCCCGGTGGCGAGCGCGGTGCTGGTGGGTATCGTCGCGGTTCGCGTCGTGTTCGGCTCGGTGCATGGGATTACGCTCGGCTTCGGCACTACTTTGATCGGCGAGACGGTGGACTATGCCATATATCTCTTCACCGGGATCGGCGCCGGACAAGGTGCGCGCGACACGATCGGACGGTTGTGGCCCACTTTGCGCATCGGCGTGGCGACCTCGATATGCGGCTTCAGCGCCATGATCTTCTCCGGCTTTCCCGGACTAGCGCAACTCGGCGTATTCTCGGTGGCGGGTTTGATCACCGCGATGCTGGTAACCCGCTGGGTATTGCCGGCACTGCTGCCACAAGGCTTTCAAGTGCGTGCCGTCGACACCTTGGCGACTCGCGTCGAGTCGCTGCTGCGCCACGCCGGCCGGCTGCGCCTGCCGGCGCTCGCCCTGAGCGCTGCCGCGCTGGCGGTGCTCGCCGTCAAGGGCGAGGCGGCATGGGACGACCGTCTGGAGAGCCTGAATCCGGTCTCGACGGCGGCGCAGTCGCTCGACGCGCAGCTGCGTCGCGACTTGGGCGCGCCCGATGCGCGCTACCTGCTGATCGCGACGGCGCCCGACGCGGAACAGGCGCTGACGGCGGCCGAGGCGGTCGCGCCGACTCTGGATGGCCTGCGCAAGCAAGGCGCGATCGAGGGCTACGACTCGCCGGCGTGGTATCGCCCCAGCACACGCACGCAGGATTCACGCAGGCAAGCGCTGCCGCCAGCGCAGGCCCTGCAAAGCGCGCTGCAAGAAGCGCTCACGGATTTGCCTTATCAGCCTGACTTGTTTGCGCCGTTCCTGGCGGAAGTCGAAACGACGCGCAACGGACTGGTGATCGACGCGGGCGCACTCGCCGGCACGACTTTGGCGACCAAAGTGGATTCTCTGCTGCTACGGCGCAAGGATCACTGGTCGGTGATTCTGCCGCTGCGCGAGGTGGCCAATGCGCAGGCCGTCGCCACGGCGCTGTCGGCTTCGAAGCATGAGCGCTTCGTGCTGCTCGATCTGAAGGAGGAGTCCAATCGCTTGTATCGCACGTACAGAACGCGCGCGTTCGGTTTCGCCCTGATCGGAGCCGGCGCGATCCTCGCGTTGCTGCTGGCTTGGACGCGCTCGCCGCGGCGCGCCTACGAAGTGCTGATCCCGCTCGCCGGCGCGGTCGTCTGCACTAGCGCGTTGTTGCTGTTGGCGGGACATCGGCTGACCGTGTTCGATCTGGTCGCCCTGCTGTTGGTGGTGGGGGTCGGTTCCAACTATTCGCTGTTCTTCGATCACGAGAACCAGCGCCACGGCAAGGCGGAGCGCACGTTCGTGTCGTTGAGCTTGTGCTGCCTGTCCGCCGTGATCGGATTCGGCTTGCTGGGTTTTTCGCGCACGCCGGTGCTGAGCGGAATCGGCGTGACGGTTGCGATCGGCGCGCTGTTGAGTTTGCTGTTTTCGGCGGCGCTCACCTTGCGCAGGCCTGTCTAGGACGCTATGTCGCTTCAGTCGCGCAGCGCTGCGCTCACCCATTTCCTGATCTTGCTGTTGTGCTCGGCGTGCGCGAGCAAACCCGCCAAGGCGCCGCTCGATGTGCTCGACTATACGCCGCAGGTCGGCTGGGCGCGCAGCCTGATCGTGATTTTGCCGGGTGCTTCGGATGTGCCGAAGGATTTCGCCCGGCAGGGCTTCATCGCCAAGCTCGCGCAACGCGGCATCGCGGCGAGCATCCTCGGCGCGGACACGCACTGGGCTTACTATCGCGAGCACAACGTGGTCGAGCGCCTGCGCGAAGACGTGATTCGCCCCGCGCAAGCGCGCGGTGTGCAGCGCATTTGGCTGGTCGGCTTCTCTTTAGGCGGCTGGGGCGCGCTGCAGTACGCGCGCGAGCACGGCGAAGACTTGGCCGGCATGGTGCTGATCGCACCGTTCGTCGGCGAGAAGAAGACCTTGCTCGAAGTAAAGGCCGCCGGCGGGCTGGCGCATTGGCGCCCGGCCGTCGTTCACCCGCAGGATGATCAGCGCGTGGTGCTGGCCTGGCTTAGAGATTATCGCCCCGGCGAGACGCCGATCGACATCTATCTTGGCTACGGCGCGAGTGACGCATTCGCGCCGGCCCTGGATATGATCGCGGCTCAGCTACGCGCGGACAACGTCGTCAAGGTGCCGGGCGGTCACACCTGGCGAGCCTGGCACGCGGCCTTCGACGCGCTGCTCGCGCGCGGTGCGTTTCGCTAGTATGGAGGGAGTATGCTTGTAAAACCCTTATCCACACTAGCGATCAGGAGCGTTACCACACTGGGTATAGCCTAGCTGGCGATCC
>CAZILI010000018.1:0-706 GCA_964539965.1 uncultured Burkholderiales bacterium
AAGATGGGAACCACGGTCGCCACCAACGCATTGCTGGAACGCAAAGGGGAACCGACCTTGCTGGTGATCACGCGCGGTTTCGGCGACGCGCTGCGCATCGGCTATCAAGCCCGGCCCAAGATTTTCGCGCGCAAGATCGTCTTGCCTGAAATGCTGTACACGCGAGTCGCCGAGATCGACGAGCGCATGGGTGCGCATGGCGAGGTGCTGCGCCCGCTCTACGCAGCGCACGCCCGCGCGGCGTTGCAGGACGCGTTCGACTCCGGCCTGCGCGCCTGTGCCATCGTGTTCATGCACGGCTACCGCTATCTCGCGCATGAACAAGCCGTGGCGCGGCTTGCTCAGGAGATCGGCTTCACGCAGATATCGGTGTCGCATCGGGTCAGCCCGCTCATGAAGCTCGTCAGCCGCGGTGATACCACGGTGGTCGACGCATACGTATCGCCGCTCTTGCGCCGCTACGTGAATCAGGTGGCGGCAGAGCTGGGCGGCACGCGGCTCATGTTCATGCAATCGAACGGCGGACTGGCGGAGGCGCAGAAATTCCAAGGCAAAGACAGTCTGCTGTCGGGGCCTGCCGGCGGGGTAGTCGGCGCGCAAGCGATCGCGGCGGGCGCGGGTTTCGAGCGTTTCGTCGCGTTCGACATGGGCGGCACCTCGACCGACGTGACTCACTACGCGGGCGAGTTGGAGCGCACGTTCGACA
>CAZILI010000018.1:716-20042 GCA_964539965.1 uncultured Burkholderiales bacterium
GGGCACGCGCATCCGAGCGCCCATGATGCTGATCCATACGGTGGCGGCGGGCGGCGGCTCGATCCTGCGTTTCGACGGCATGCGCTATCGGGTCGGGCCGGAATCGGCGGGCGCGAATCCGGGCCCCGCCTGCTATCGGCGCGGCGGACCGCTCACCGTTACCGACGCCAACGTCTTGGTTGGCAAGATACAGGCCGAGTTTTTCCCGCGCGTGTTCGGCCGCAACGGCGATGCGACGCTCGACGCCGACGTCGTCTTGCGTCGCTTCGAAGCCATGGCGCACGACATCGGCGCCTCCGGCGTGCAGCACACCGCGCCGGAAGTGGCGGAGGGTTTCCTCAAGGTGGCGGTCGAGAACATCGCCAACGCGATCAAGCAGATCTCCGTGCAGCGCGGTTTCGACGTGACCAAGTACGCGCTGGTGAGCTTCGGCGGCGCCGGCGGCCAGGTCGCTTGCAATGTGGCCGATACGCTCGGCATGAAAGCGGTGCTGGTGCATCCGCTGGCCGGCGTGCTGTCGGCGTACGGCATCGGGCTCGCCGAAGTGCGCGTGATGCGCGAAAAAGCGGCCGAGCTGCCCTTGGCCGCGCAGGCACTTCCGGCACTCGAGGCGTTGCTCGGCGAGCTCGAATCGCTCGCGCGTGAAGAGCTGACGGCGCAGGGAGCGGCGGCGCACGCCGAAGTGTTTCGCCGCGTGCATCTCAAGTATCAGGGCACCGACGTGCCGCTGCAGATCGAATATGGCTCGATCGCAGACATCACGGCCCGCTTCGAGTCGGCCTACCGCCAGCGTTACGGCTTCGTGATGAGCGGCAAGGCGATCGTGGCGGAAGCAGTTTCGGTGGAAGCGGTCGGCGGCGGCGAGCGAACCGCGCAATCGGGCACCGCACCCCGCTCCGGCAAAGCGCCGGCGGCGCCGCGCGCGGTGGTTCGCGTGTATCGCAACGGCGCGACTCACCCCACTCCGCTATTCGTGTGGGACGATCTCGCGAGCGGGCAGCGCATCGACGGGCCGGCCATCGTGGTCGATGCCGGCGCCACCACGATGATCGAGCCCGGCTGGCAAGCGAGCTTGAGCGAGCGCGGCGACATGGTACTGCGCCGCGTGGTCGAACTCGCGCGCCAGCACGCCGTGGGCACGCGCTGCGACCCTGTGATGCTGGAGGTGTTCAACAACCGCTTCATGGCCATCGCCGAGCAGATGGGCGTGGCGCTCGCCAACACCGCCTACTCGGTCAACATCAAGGAGCGCTTGGACTTCTCCTGCGCGCTGTTCGACGCCGACGGCGAGCTGGTCGCCAACGCGCCGCATATTCCGGTGCACCTAGGCTCGATGGGCGACAGCGTGCTCGCGGTCAAGCACAGCAAGCACGCGCTCGCCCGCGGCAATGTGTGGGTCATCAACGCGCCGTATCACGGCGGCACGCATTTGCCCGACGTGACCGTGGTGGCGCCGGTGTTCGACGACGGCAGCGACAAGGTGCTGTTCTTCGTTGCCGCGCGCGGCCATCACGCCGATATCGGCGGCATCACGCCGGGCTCGATGCCCCCGCACAGCAAGACGGTCGAGGAAGAAGGCGTGTTGTTCGACGACCAATTGCTGGTCGAGGCGGGACGCTTTCGCGAGGCGGAGATCCGTGCCTTGCTGGCGGGGGGCAAGTACCCGGCGCGCAACGCCGATCAAAACATCGCGGACTTGAAAGCCAAGATCGCGGCCTGCGAAAAAGGCAGCCAAGAGGTCAAGCGCATGATCGCGGAGTTCGGTCTGGACGTGGTACAGGCGTACATGCGGCACGTACAAGACAACGCCGAAGAGCAAGTCAGGCGATTGCTCAGCGCGCTCAAAGACGGCCGCTTCGAGTACGAGATGGACAACGGCGCCAAAGTCGTCGTCGCCATTCGCATCGATCGGGCGGCGCGCAGCGCGACGATCGACTTTACCGGCACTTCGCCGCAGCAGGCAAGCAACTTCAACGCGCCCTCATCGGTGTGCAAGGCGGCGGTGATCTACGTGTTTCGCACCCTGATAGACGAAGACATTCCGTTGAACGCGGGCTGTCTCAAACCGCTGCGCTTGGTGATTCCCGAGGGCTCGATGCTCAACCCCAAGTACCCCGCCGCGGTGGTTGCGGGCAACGTCGAGACCTCGCAGGCCATGGTGGACGCGCTGTACGGCGCGCTCGGCGCGCAGGCCGCCGCGCAGGGCACGATGAACAACTTCACCTGGGGCAACGCGCGCCATCAGAATTACGAGACCATCTGCGGCGGCAGCGGCGCCGGCCCCGACTTCGACGGCACGGGAGGTGTGCACACCCACATGACCAACACGCGCTTGACCGATCCCGAGGTATTGGAGTGGCGTTTCCCCGTGGTGTTGGAGAGCTTTGCCATTCGCCACGGCAGCGGTGGCGCCGGCAAGCAGCGCGGCGGCGACGGCACCACGCGGCGCATGCGCTTCTTGGAGGAAATGACCGCCGCGATTCTCGCCAATCACCGCCGCATTCCGCCGTTCGGACTGGCCGGCGGCTCGCCCGGCGAGCGGGGCCGCAATTGGGTCGAGCGAACCGACGGCTCGGTCGAGGAATTCGGCGGCACGCACGAAATCGCCGTACATCCCGGCGACGTGTTCGTGCTGCAAACCCCGGCGGGGGGCGGTTACGGCAAGGCGGAGTAAGGCAATCGACGAGCGAGTCCGCATGGTCGCGACGGCGTGATTGACCCGCCACCTCCGACTCGAAACAAGAGTGATGATGTGCATCTGGGTTCTCCTCTGATGGATGAATAGCGTTTTCGGGCCGTGCTCGAGGGGAAAGCACGCCCCGGGAGGAGGACTGCAAATGCCGGACCAACTTCGAATTCGGACGGCTTAGCGTTTAGGATGAAGCCTTTATGACTTCCTCTGGCGAACCCCTAGCCTGCGCTAGCCGGAACGCCTGCGACACTCGTGCAGCGGCGGACGCGCCGGTTGACCCTAGCGCCCGGGTGGAGAGTCAATCGAGCGGCGCGCGCGCGGTCTCCGGCAGCAGCGCTATCGTCGCCGCGCTCACCAACGCCGCCGCAATCACGTAGCCGGTGGGCGCGAGCGGCGAGCCGGTGCGCTCGACCAGCCAGGTGGCGATGAACGGTGCGAACCCGCCGAACAGCGCCACGGCGAGGCTATAGCCGGTCGACATCCAGGTCGAGCGAATGCGGGTGGGAAAAATCTCGGCGATAGCGGCCGGGCCGGGCCCGGAAAACAGCGCGATCGTCAGAGCAAAGATCACTTGGATTACCACGACTTCGAGAAACGAGGGGCTCGACAACAGCCAGGCGAACAGCGGAACCGGCAGCAGCGCGAAGCCTGCGCAAGCAGCGAGCAGCAGCGGCTTGCGGCCGATGCGATCGGATAGATGGCCGAGCGCCGGCACCATCGCCACCAGCACCAGCAATCCCACTGTGTTCGACCAAAGGGCATCGCTGCGGCTCAAATGCGCGTGCTTCTGCAGAAACGTCGGCATGTAGGTCAGGAAAACGTAGTAGGCGACCGTCCACACGATGGTGAAACCGAAAGCCCGCGCGGCGAGCCGCCACGGCCCGGCGGGCGGCGTCGGCCGCGCCTGCGCGGTCGCCGCGCGAAACTTCGGCGTCTCGTCGATATTGCGCCGCATATACATGCCGACCGGCCCGAGCAGACCGCCCAACAGAAACGGAATGCGCCAGCCCCAATCTTCCAGCGCCTGCGGGCTGAGGAAGGTGCTCACCGCCGCCGCCACGGCCGAGCCCAGCAGGAATCCGGCCGCCACACTGCACTGTTGCAAGCTGCCGTACAAGCCGCGCCGCTGCTCGGGCGCCCACTCCACCATGAAGGCGGTCGACCCGCCCCACTCGCCGCCCGCGGAGAAGCCTTGCACCAGGCGCGCTACGAGCAGCAGCAGCGGTGCCGCGACGCCGATCGAGTCGTAGGTCGGCAGCAAGCCGATGGCGACGGTCGCCCCGGCCATCGACACGACTGTCAGCACCAGCGCGGCCTTGCGGCCGCGCCGATCGCCCAGTCGCCCGATCACGATGCCGCCGAGCGGGCGGATGACGAAGCCGACGCCGAAGGTCGCGAAGGCCGCCAGCAGCGAGCTGACCTCGTCGTGCGCCGGAAAGAAGCGCTTTGCGATTACCGTCGCCATGAAAGCGTACACGGCGAAGTCGTACCATTCGAGCACGTTGCCGACCACCGCGGCGGCGATGGCGCGTCTGCGCTCAAGCATGGCGCCGGCCACTGGCGTTACACTTGTGCATTACCACAAAGCAGCGGAGGAGACCCATGGCCGTTCTCGTCAACCCAGCGAAAGAAAAGCTCGCGCAAGGCTCCCTGTCGATCGGCATCGGCGTGCGCGCGGTGCGCGGCATCGAGGTCGCGAAGATCATGCGCACGGCAGGCTTCGACTTTCTGTTCATCGACTTGGAACACGGCGCGACCTCGGTCGAGACAGCGTACCAGATTTCGGTCGCAGCGCTGGATGCCGGTATCGCACCACTGGTGCGCGTGCCGCACGGCGAGTTAGCCCTCGCTACACGCTGCTTGGACTCGGGAGCGCTCGGCATCGTAATTCCGCACGTCGACAAGCCGGAGGAGGCCAAGGAAATGGTGGACGCGTTCCGCTTCGCCCCGCTCGGCCATCGCTCGATCGGCGGCGGCTATCCGCAGTTCGGTTTCGCAGCCAAGCCGGCGGCCGAGGTAGTCGCCGAATTGAACGCGGCCACGTTGGTGGTCGCGATGATCGAGACGCCGCGCGCGGTGGAGAACGCCGACAAGATCGCCGCGGTGCCCGGCATCGACGCGCTGCTGATGGGCACCAACGACTTGTGCCTGGAGATGGGCATACCGGGGCAGCTAGGGGACGACAAAGTAGTCGCCGCGGTCGAGACGGTGGTGCGCGCCTGCAAGACGCACGGCAAGTGGGCGGGCCTGGGCGGGGTCTACGGCAAAGACTTGCTCAAGCGCTATGTAGGATTCGGCATGCGCCTGATATTGGCCGGCAACGACACGAGCTTGCTCCTATCTGCGGCTGCAGACCAAGCGAGTTTCGTGCGCGGTTGCGGATAAAGCGAGACGCCGAAAGGCAAGTGCGGCGTCCGCCGCAGAAACAAAAACCCCAAGACAGAGTCCTGGGGTTTTGAGCGATTGTTCTTACAGCACTTGGATATTCGACGCTTGCTTGCCCTTCGGGCCTTGCACGATGTCGAACGAGACCTTCTGCTGTTCTTTCAGGGATTTGAAACCCTTGGATTGGATCGCCGAGTAGTGCGCGAAGATATCTTCGCCGCCGCCATCGGGAGTGATAAAGCCAAAACCTTTTGCATCGTTGAACCACTTAACCGTACCGGTTGCCATATTTCTTTCCTGATAACTGATAACAAAAAAATGTGAGCTTTACGCCCGGGTCGTGCGAAACATCAAGAACGAAATAGCCATGCGGTACAGCGAATTCAGAACTTGACTTCCTTACGACGGCGGTATTAGGCCCGTAAATCGCATACAAGTCAAGTCGGTATGGGGCGTAGCAAGGAAGTCACAAAAAGTGACATTTCCGCGGCACGCCTTGCCTCGCGAATCCCTCTCGACGCTCATTGCTGAGCCAGCGCTTGCACCCACGACAGATAGCGCACGTCCACCACGCGATAGGCCGGGCGATAGTGCGCGCGATACGGCTCCGAATGATGAACCGCCGGGAAGTCCGCGCGCCTGATGCGCTCGACGTAGTCGTCGCTCACCTCTCGCGTAAACGGAATTGCGCCCTCGGTGGCGAGATCGCCCAGGCAGGCGCAAAAGCGCTGCAGGCGCTCGCGCGAGGCCGGATAGTCGCGCGCGGTCTTCTCGAACGCCTGCGCGAGATCCTCGAGTCGATGGCCCGACTGGGCGAATGCGCGCAAGTGCACGCGGGCGAGTCGCCGGTCGGGAGAGATGAAGTCGATCAGCGGATCCTGCGGCCCCCCGCCTAGCCCGGCGATCTCTTGCGCCAACTTCTCGTGCACGGCGTAGGTCGCCACCGCGTGCCCGCTGCCGAGCGCGGCCTGGTGCAAGAGCTTGTAGACGTCGGCGAGTTCCATGCGCGGGTAGCGCTCGAGATGCTCGCTCAGAAGCGTCGAGACGAATTTCATCGATAGCCGCGCGGGCTGATGCCCTGCGCCTGCGGCTCCAAGCGCGGCGCGCAGTTGTCGTGGTCGACGATGCGCTTGATCGCGCTCAAAGTCTTGTTGAAATCGGTGACGAAAGAGCGGATGCGCGGATGGTTCTTGGGAAACACCGCCCCGTCCGGCGACTGGTTCGGCGCGCCCACCAGCGCGACCTTCAGGCGCGGATCGCAAGTCGCGTCCTTCAAGACGCGAAACACCCCACCGCCCGACGTGCCGGCGAGCATGGTACAGTTGGTCTCGTAGCCGCGCAAATAGTTGTAGCCCTTAACCTGGCACTTGTCGCAATACAGCGCCTGCGGTTCGCCCTCGAAAATGCTGTTGATGTCGCCCGGATAACCGCAGGCGTACACCTCGGCGTCGCCGAAATCCTTGCTCGCCACGTCGACGAAGTCCATCGGCTGATACTCGGGCGGCGCCGGCTGATTGAGCCGGATCAGGACTTGGTCGATAGCGTAGATCGGGCGCTGCGGATCGAACAGACCGATATCGACCGGCACGCCCTCGATCGAATACTTGAAGGGCTTGTCGGACCGCTCCGACACGCCGAAGGAAAACGTCACCTTGCGCGCCTGAGTGAAATCGGCAAAGTCGGGAAACACCACGTGATAGCTGGTCAGCACGTAGCACGCGCTAATGAGCGTGCCGGAGCCCGACTTGAGCCAGCGCTGCCTGGTGAACTTGTCTTTGATCGACACCGCGCCGACATGGTCGAAAGCCCGAAAGTCGCCTCGTTCGCGCGGCAGCACGAAGCGTTTGTCGTCGATGTCCGAGCGCAGCGTGTCGCGGATTTGCGCGCCGATGTCGCTGAGCGCGGCGGGCGCGATGCAATGCTCCTCCTGCGCGCTCGCGGCCGAGGCCAGCAGCGCCAATACCGCAACGGCGCCGACGCGCCGGAGTCCCCGCAATCGCAGCAACATCCTCACTTCGACAGTGTAACGTGGCCTAGTTCGCTCCGACAACTCGAGTAGCGGGAGAATTTCACCCCTTCATTTTTGCGTGGCAGGGGTATGCGCCTGACGGCCGCTCTCGGCAAGGGCTTGCGACTGCTACACGGTATAGTATGGATGCGACTCGGCCTACCGGGCGCGGCTGCGCGCGGCTTACGCGCCGCGCGATCGACCGCCGAGGAAGATTTGGTGCTATCGTCGCTCGCTCATCGGTATGAGCCAGTCCGCTCCCAGCCCCCTCGAACCCAACCCACGCGCGCAGTTGCGTGAGTTGATGGCGGGTTACTTCTTGTCGCACGCGGTGTACGTGGCGGCCCGCCTGAACATCGCCACCCTGCTGGCCGACGGTCCCAAGACCTGCGCCGCGCTGGCGGCCGCTTGTGGCGCCCACTCCGACACCCTGTACCGGCTGCTGCGCGCGCTGGCGAGCTACGGCGTGTTCGCCGAGGACGAGCAGCAGCGCTTTGCCAACACGCCCAAATCGGAGCCGCTGCGCGCGGACATCCCCGCATCGATGCGGCCGATGGCGCTGTTCTTCGGCGACGAAACCATGGTGACGCCGTGGCACACCCTGCTGCACAGCGTCACCAGCGGCAAGCCCGCCTTCGAGCACGTGTACGGCATGCACCACTTCGACTACATGGCCCGCCACGCGGACAAGGCCAAGGTGTTCGACGACGCGATGGTGAGCCTGTCCGCGGCGGTGAATGCCGCCTTGGTCAAGGGATACGATTTTTCGCCCTTCGCGAGCATCATCGACATCGCGGGAGGCTACGGCAGCACCTTGTGCACCATCCTGCGCGCGAACCCCGGCTTGCGCGGCATCTTGTTCGACATGCCGCACGTCATCGAAGGCGCGCGCGCCTACATCGCTACACAAGGACTCGCCGAGCGCTGCGATGTGGTGGGGGGCGATTTCTTCCAATCGGTTCCGGCCGGCGCGGGCGCGTATTTCATGAAACACATCATCCACGACTGGGACGACGAGCGCTGCGTGAAGCTGCTCAGAACCTGTCACGCCGCCATGCCGGCACGCGCCAAGCTGCTGGTATGCGAGCGAATCGTGCCGCCGGGCAACGCGCCCGCCTATTCCAAGGTCGGCGACTTGGTCATGCTGATCATGACACCGGGCGGGCGGGAGCGAACCCTCGAGCAATACCGAACCCTGTTCGAGGGCGGCGGGTTCCGCCTCGATCGCGTCGTGGCGACCGAGTCGGAGTTCTGCGTCATCGAAGGCGAGAAGCTCTAGAGCGGATTTAGCCGATCAATCGCAGCAACCCAAGACTCACGGCCGGCACCAGCGCGAGCAGCGTGATGCGCACAAAGTCGGAAATCAAAAACGGAATCACACCGCGAAACGTTTCCTTCATCGGCACGTCCTTGGCGAGGCTGTTGATGATGTACACGTTCATGCCTACCGGCGGGGTGATCAAGCCGATCTCGACCACCGTCAGCGCGAGGATGCCGAACCAGATCGCCTTGTCGGCCTGCCCCAGCCCCCAATAGTCGAGCCCCATCACGACCGGGAAAAAAATCGGTATGGTGAGCAGGATCATCGACAGGCTGTCCATGACGCAGCCGAGCAGCAAATAGATGCCGATGATGGCGGCCAGCACCAGCAGTGGATGCACGCCGATGTGCGCGACCCAGTTCGCCAACTCGTTCGGCATCTGCGTGAGCGCGAGAAACGAATTGAGAATATCGGCGCCGAGCAGGATCAGAAAGATCATGCCGCTCGCCTCCGCCGTCCCGTAGAAGCAATCCAGCACGTCGCGCCAGCGCATGCCCTGCATCCAGGCGACGATGCCGGCGCCCAAGGTGCCGATGGAGGCCGCCTCAGTCGGCGTGAAAAAGCCGCCGTAGATGCCGCCGATGACGACGGCGAAAATCAGCAGCACCGGCCACACGCCGGCGAGACTCGCCAGGCGTTCCGGCCAAGGACGCCGCGGCGCCGCCGGACCGCTGCCGGGCCGCAAGCGCACGTACACGGCGATGGCAATCACGTAGCCGACCGCGGCCAAGATGCCGGGCACGAAAGCCGCCATGAACAGCTTGGCGATGTTCTGCTCGGTGAGAATCGCGTAGATCACCAACACCACCGAGGGCGGAATGAGAATGCCCAAGGTGCCGCCGGCCGCCAAGGTGCCAGTCGCCAGCGCCGGCTCGTAGCGGTACTTGCGCAGCTCCGGCAGCGCCTCTTGCCCCATGGTGGCCGCGGTCGCAAGCGAACACCCGCAGATGGCGCCGAAGCCGGCGCAGGCGCCGATCGCCGCCATCGCCACCCCGCCGCGATGATGGCCCAACAGCGCGTGCGCCGCGCCGAACAGCCCGCTCGATAGCCCGCCGCGCGAGGCGAACTGCCCCATCAACAGGAACAGCGGGATGACCGACAAGTCGTACACCGAATAACGCGCGTACACCGCGGTCTTCAAATGGTTGAGCAGCGGATCCCAGCCCGTCAAGGCGGCATACCCGGCCACGCCGGTCGTCAGCATGGCGATCCCGATCGGCACGCGCAGCGCCAATAGCGCGAGCATAAGCGCGAAGAACAGCAGGCCGAGCGAGGTGCCGCTCATCGCGGCAACTCGCGCCAATGCACGATTGCGGTGTACAGGCCGGTCAAGCTCAGCAGGGCGAATGACCCGATCATCGGCACATAGGCCCACCAGGTGGGGATGCCGAGCAGCATCGAGGTCTCACCGCTGTCGCGATACGAGGCGGCACCCGCCAACATGCGCCACGCCACCAGGGCGGCGCACGCGCCGAGCAAGAGCGCGCCAAAAGCGTCGAGCGCGCCGCGCGCCCGGAGCGAGGCACCGGCGGTGAAAAAGTCGACGATCACGTGGCCGCGCCGCATTTGACAATAGGGCAGACACGCCGCGACCGCGATGGCGCAGCCGATCTGCACCAACTCGAAGTCGCCCACCACAGGTTTGGCGAACAGCGCGCGCCCCACCACGCTCGCCACCGACATCACGGTCATCGCCAACAAGGTGGCGCCGCCGAGAAACGCAAAGCCGCGTGAGACGCGGTACAACCATGCGCCGCAGCGGTCTTGCGGCGGCGCATGCACTATCGAGGCTGATTCGGCCAAGCGTTTCTCCTATTATTCTCGCGTGGTCAGGCGCGCGTGGACGCGGCGCATCGCCGGCGTGGCGCAGGCGCTACCGGCTCCTCCCTTATTCGCGACGCGCGCCCTACTTCGTGTCGTACTTGGCGATCAAGTCTTTGGCGCTCTTCAGGAGCGCATCGCCGTCGAATCCGCGCGCAGCGACTTCTTTCTTCCAGTCCGCCACCACCACCTCGCCCGCGCTTTCCCAGCTTTTTAACTCCGATGCGGAGATGGTGTTCAATTGATTGCCATGCGCTTGGGCGAGTTTACGCGCCGGCGCGGCCCAGTCGTCCCACAGCTTGCCGAGCTGCGCGGAAAGCTCCACGCCGCTGTTAGCGTCGATTACCCTTCTCAGCTCGGGCGCAAGGCTCGCGTACTTGGCCGGATTCATGGCAAACACGAAGCAGGTCGTGTACAGCGCCCGCGCGGCGGGGTCGGTCTCGCTGTGGTACTTCACCAGCTCGTGCACTTTGATCGAAGGCACGATCTCCCAGGGCAGCAAGGTGCCGTCGACCACGCCCTTCGCCAGCGCGTCGGGCAGCTGAGGCAACGGCATACCCACCGGCGAAGCGCCGAGCGCGCCCATGAATTTCGTGATGACCCGCGTGCCGGCGCGTATCTTCTGCCCGCGCAGATCCGCCATGGTCTGCACCGGCCGCTTCACCATGTGGAAGAACCCGGCATCGTGCACGTGCGCGGCGAGCAGCCTTACGTCCTTGAACTCGGTTGCCGCGATGTTGTTCGCGTGCACGTACTCCCACAAGGCACGGCTCGAGCCCTGCGCCGTCTTGGTCATGAACGGCAGTTCGAACGCCTCGAAGGCGGGGAAACGCCCAGCGGTGAAACCCGGCACGGCCCATACGATGTCCACCACACCGTCTTTCACCTGGTCGATAAGCTGTGGTGCGCTGCCGCCCAATTGCATGGCGGGATAGAGCTGAAACTTGATCTTGCCACCCGAGTCCTGCGTCACTTTCTCGGCCCAAGGCACCAGGAACTTGGCGTGCAAATTCCCGCCCGGCGGCACGAAGTGATGCACTTTGAGCGTCACTTCTTGCGCGCGCGCCGGGCCGATAGCCGCGCACAAGGCGATGGCAAGCAAGCCGCAGACGAGAGCGCAGGCTCGCGACAGAAGCCTGCTCGGCGAACAGGTGCAGTGGTGCATGTCGCCTCCGGTGAACAAAGTTTGCATTGTACCGCGCGGCGAAGCCCGAACTGCTCTTATACCCCGGTCGGTAATATGCCTGCAGGCCTTATAGGGTGCGCCCAAATACGGTATACCCCATCAGATTGGCTTACTTGCGACGCGAGCCGCGGCCACGCAGTCGCGTAGCACCTGCGCATCGCCCACCTGATTGGCCAGCAGGAACACCAAGCGCGCGTTCAATTCCGCGCTCTCGTGCTCGCTCAGGCCGCGGTGCGCGTCGACCAGGGTTTCGTAGAAGCCGTCCGGATCGGGAATGTTGGGCTGGATTTGCATGCGATGCTCTCAGGAGATCCCGCGCGCGCGATCGAGGGCCCGAAGCACGCTTGCGGCATCGGGATCAGGCAAGCGTGCGGCTAGGTGCAGATCGGGGCGAAGCAGAAAGAATTCACCGGGTCGAGCCGACAGCGCGGTGGCGAGCTTGCCGTGCGGATCGCCAATGCGCTGGCCGGATGCGGGTCCGCCGCAAACATACGAGCGCAGCGGATAGCCGGCCGCGCTCAACTCGGCAACGGTGCGCGCCTGCTGCGCCGGGTCGGTGCCGGCAAACCAGATGCCGACGAAAGCGCTGTCCGCGCCGAATAGGTCGAGCAGTTGGCCATCGTGCCCATCGGACAGCGAAATCGGCACGTTCGCCACGTGTTGTCCACCCTGCGAGGTGAGCGATGAGGCGTCGTACACGTAGGGCACCGACATACGTCCGGTGTTGACCAGCTCGCGCGCAAACGGATAGGCGCGCGCCAGCGCGAGCACAGCGTTGCGCAAGACGCGCTCGGCGGGCGACTCGGGCGAAAGAAAGCGTGTGGTGCGCGAGGTGACCTTGATGTTGTGCGCCGCCGCCGGCTGCCGCTCGGCGGAATAGCTGTCGAGCAGACGCTCCGGCGCTTGGCCGGCGAGGACCAGCGCCAACTTCCACGCCAAATTCTCCGCGTCCTGCACCCCGCTGTTGCCGCCGCGCGCGCCGAATGGGCTCATGACGTGCGCGGCATCTCCCAAGAAGAACACGCGGCCGTGGCGGAAGTCTTCCAAAATCTGTGTCCGATAGGCGTAGGGTCCCACCCACACCAACTCGAACTCGACCGCGGGGCCGAGCTGGTCTTTCAGCCGCTCGGTAACGGTCGCGACTCGGCTCACCTCTTCGGGGTCGGCCTCGGCGTCCATCTGATAATCCAGACGCCATACTTCGTCGGCCATGGGATGTTGCCACACGGCTCGATCCTGGTTGAACGGCGCCTCGACGTAAGTCCAGCGCTCGATCGGCCAAGGCTGTCTGAAACGCACGTCGGAAATGCACCAACGGTCTTGCCCGCGCGCGCTGCGGGTCGGCAACTTCAAGGCCTCGCGAATCGCGCTGTTGGCCCCGCTCGCATCGAGCAGCCAGTCCGCCTGCAGCGTGTACCGGCCGGCCGGCGTGTCCACCGCGAGTTCGACGGCATCGTCACGCTGCGCTACCTCGACCACGCGGCTCTTCCAGCGCAAGTCGGTGCGGCCGAGTTCCCGCAGCCGATCCACTAGGTACCACTCGATGTAGAACTGCTGAATGTTGATGAACGGCGGCTGCAGAGAAAGGCTGGTCGCCGCCAGATCGAAGCTGTAGACCACGTCGCGGCCGGCGAGTGTCTTGCCGGTCGACCATTGCAAGCCCTTGGCGCGCACGCGCCGATAAATGCCCAGCCGTTCGAAGATCTCGAGCGTCTTCTGCGCGTAGCAAATGCCGCGCGAAGAAAAGCCGCGCACCCCGACCGTGTCGTCTTCGTCGAGCACGACGCTATCGACGCCGCGCGCCGCCAAGTCACAGGCCGCGCTCAAGCCCGCCAGGCCGCCGCCGACGATCACCACGCGATAGCGGGGCGCCGGCGCGCCCGTCAACTCGGGCGGCGAACGAAACGCGTAGGTCGGCAGCTGGTATCCGCTGGCGACGGAAGGATCGGTGGAATCGGACACGAAGGATTCGCGGCGAGCGATGGGGCGCCCTCGCACAACCTGGTATGCTATCAGAAAGCCCCTCTCGATCGCGCTCTCGCCCTTGGCTTACAAGATTCCGATCTCGGTGTTGGTCGTCATCCACACGCGTGCGCTGGATGTGCTGTTGCTCGAGCGCGCGCAACACCCGGGCTTTTGGCAATCGGTCACCGGCAGTCAAGATCCGGGCGAGACCTTGGCGCAGACGGCGCTGCGCGAAGTGCGCGAAGAAACCGGACTTACCGACGGCTCGCTCAGCGACTGGCACAAGCAGAACGTATTCGAGATCTACAGCGCCTGGCGCAGCCGCTACGCGCCCGGAGTCAGGGAAAATACCGAAAACGTGTTTGGACTGCTGTTGCCCGAACGCGCGGAGGTGAGGGTCGCCCCGCTCGAGCATTCGCGTTTTGTCTGGCTGCCCTGGCAACAGGCGGCGGCGAAAGTGTTCTCCTGGAGCAATCGCGACGCCATCCTCGAACTGCCGCATCGGCTGGCGGATCTAAAGACGTGACGATGCCATCCGCTATAATTTCAACGGACTTCCGAACCAGTCCCCCCTACCGCCGGACCGAGATGGTGCAAACCCTACACATCGCCACGTACAACATTCACAAAGGCTTTTCCAATTTCAACCGCCGCCTGGTGTTGCACGAACTGCGCGAGCGGCTGCGCAAACTGTCGGCGGACCTCATCTTTCTGCAAGAGGTGCAGGGCTCGAATGAGACCAACGGCTTGCGCCACACGGTGTGGCAAGTCCCGCAGCACGAATTTCTGGCCGACTCGGTGTGGAGCGACTTCGCCTACGGCAAGAACGCGGTATACGAAGAAGGCCATCACGGCAACGCGATCCTGAGCCGCTATCCGATCGTCGCGTGGGAGAACGAAGACGTGTCGGCGCATCCGCTAGAGCGGCGCGGTCTGCTGCACTGTGAGATCCAAGTGCCGGGCTGGGAAGAGCGCCTGCACGCCGTGTGCGTGCACTTGGGGCTGTTCTCGCGCTGGCGCAAGCAGCAGCTGTCTGCGCTATGCGAGCGCATCGAGCGCATCGTGCCGCGCTCCGAGCCGTTGGTGGTGGCGGGCGACTTCAACGACTGGCGTCAATCGGCAAGCAACCTGTTGCGCGAGCGCCTCGGCGTGCATGAGGTGTTCGAGACCACGCGCGGGCGTCCGGCGCGCAGCTATCCGGCCGGCTTGCCGCTGTTGCGCCTGGATCGCATCTACGTGCGCGGCTTTCGGGTGAAGAGCGCGCGTCCGATGTACGGCCAGCATTGGTCGCGCCTGTCGGACCACGCGCCGCTGTCGGCCAGCATCGCCCGCCTGTAAGCCGGGAGACTCGCTTCCCCGATGCCGCGATACATATCCGGCAACGCCATCACCCTACTGAGGAACGGAGCCGATTACTTTCCCGCGCTCGAGCGGGCGATCCAAGCCGCGCGGGCGGAGATCTACCTCGAAACCTACATTTTTGCCGACGACGCCACCGGGCGGCGCATCGCCAGCGAATTGGAGCGCGCGGCGCAACGCGGCGTGGTGGTGCGCGTGAGCGTGGACGGGTTCGGCAGCCGCGACTACCTGCCGGAAGCCCTGGTGCGCAACATGGAAAGCGCCGGCGTGCAGGTGCTCATCTACCGTCCCGAGATCGGCACCTTCAACATACGGCGCAATCGGCTGCGCCGCCTGCACAGAAAGATCGTGCTGATCGACGGCGAGGTCGCCTTCGTCGGCGGTATCAACATCATCGACGATTTGAATACGCCCAAGCACACGCCGCCGCGGGTAGATTTCGCCGTGCAGATCGAGGGCCCGCTCACCGCCGAGATTCAGCCGGTCGTGCACCGGCTCTGGCAGTTGCTGGCCTGGACCAATTTCAAGCAACGGCTGCGCGCCGAGCCGCTGGTGCCCGCCGTGACCCGCGCGCGCGGCAAGCAAGCCGCTGCGCTGGTGGTACGCGATAATCTACGCCATCGTAACGACATCGAAGAAGCCTATCTGGAAGCGATCGAAAACGCGAGGCGCGACATCACCATCGCCTGCGCGTATTTTTTCCCGGGCGTGGAATTTCGCCACGCGCTAATCCGCGCCGCCGAACGTGGCGTGCGCGTGCGCTTGCTGCTGCAAGGCCGTGTCGAGTACGTGTGGCTGCACTATGCCACGCGCGCCCTGTACGGCTCGCTGTTGACGGCGGGCATCGAAATCTACGAATACCACGACAGCTTCATGCACGCCAAGGTCGCCGTCATGGACGATGAATGGGCGACGGTCGGCTCGTCGAACATCGATCCGTTCAGCTTCTTGCTCTCGCGCGAAGCCAATGTAGTGGTGCGCGACGTCTACTTTTGCGGCGAGCTGCGCGCCAGCCTCGCCGACATGCTGCGCCACGGCTCCCGGCCGATCGCTCTGCAGCACTGGAACAAGCGTCCGCTGCGCGAGCGCTTGGTCGCTTGGCTCGCCTACGGCTTGGGCCGCGTAACCATGGGCATGCTCGGCTACCCGCAACGCTAACGAATCTCTGAATGTACCGGCTGGACTGGATCGAGCAACTCAAGCTGCGCACGGCCTCGCTGCCGCGCGCCCCGCAGCTCGGGCAAGTGGACCCGATCGTCTGGAAGCTGGGCCTGACCAGTCTACTGACCGACGTGTCGGCAGAAATAGTCAACAGCACCTTGCCGATCTACTTGGTGTTGCATCTGCGCATGAGCCCGCTGCAGTACGGCGCCATAGACGGCATCTACAACGGCTTCGCCATGGCGCTGGTGGGACTCGCGGCGGGAGTGTTCGCCGATCGCACGCGCAGGCAGAAGCACGTCTGCGCGGCGGGGTACGCCGTCTCCGCCGCCTGCAAGCTGCTCCTCCTGGCGGCCGCCGGCGCGTGGAGCTGGATGCTGGCGATCGTATGGCTGGATCGAACCGGCAAGGGCATGCGCACCGCCCCGCGCGACGCGCTCATCTCGCTCAACACGCGGCCCGACCTGTTGGCGAGCGCGTTTGCCGTGCACCGCACCCTGGACGCCGGCGGCTCGCTGTTGGGGCCGCTGGTGGCGGTCGCGCTGCTGGCGTGGCTGCCGGCCGCCTTCGACGTCGTCTGGGTCACGAGCTTCGTGTTCGCCGCGCTCGGCCTGGCGGTGATCGTGTTGTTTGTGCCCAACGCCGATACGCCGCAGCCGGCGGCAAGCGTGGGCGGTGCCCTTCGTCGCGCCGTGGGTATGCTCTTCACGCGCCGCTTCGGCGCGCTCGCCGGTGCCGGTCTGCTGTTGTCGATGCTTACCATCAGCGACGGTTTTCTGTATCTGCTGCTGCGCGAGCGCGCCGGCGCGAGCATCGGCTTCTTCCCTTTGTTCTATGTCGTGACGGCCGGCTTCTACATGCTGTTCTCCATCCCCGCCGGTTGGAGCGCTGACCGATTGGGGCGCGCACCGGTGTTCTTGCTAGGGTATGCCGTGTTGTTGGCGCTTTACGCCGTGTTGATCATCGCATCGCACGCACCCGTCGCGCTGATCGCCGCGTGCCTCCTGCTGTTCGGTTTGTTCTATGCGGCAACCGAGGGCGTGCTCGCCGCCATGGCGAGTGCCGTCATTGCCCCCGAGATGCGCGCGAGCGGCCTCGCTATTCTGCTGACGGTGATCGGGGTGGGAAAGTTGTGTTCCTCGCTGTTGTACGGCTGGGTGTCGCAAACCTACGGCAGCGCCGCCGCGCTGGGCGCATTCGCCGTTATGCTATTGACCGTCGCGCCGGTCGCCGGTTATCTGTTGCTGGTATCGCGGCGTGGGTAGCGGATTTCGGTGCGCAGGGCGCACCCTACGGCACGGAGGCTCCAAGGGATGTAGGGTGCGTCCCACGCACCGTGGCACCGTTATTTCGGTGCGCAGGGCGCACCCTACGACGGGGCCATCCGTCGCGTCATCGCGTAGGGTGCGTCCCCCGCACCGTTTGTGCGTCCCACGCACGGCGCTGACGCCACCTGGAGACGACCATGGCTGATTTTCGGATACGAGTGTTTGTTGTCCTGTGCGTCGCGAGCGCGCTCGCGCTGGCAGGCTACTTGTACTGGGCCAAGACGCGCACCGCCGCGCCCGCCGGTAAGACCGCGCCTGCCCCTGAAGCGATGTCGAGCGCACCCGCGCGCATGTTCTTCCGCTACACCGGGGTGGATGCCAATTACGGGAAGCTCGCATTCGTTACCGGCGGCCAGCCGGCGCAACCTCACTTCGTCGAGGGGCTCGCCTGCGAGGTGGTGTACGTCGCCGGCGGGCGTGGCATCTGCTTGACCGCCGCGCGCGGTGTATTCACGACCTATGCGGCCAAGCTGTTCGACGCGGCCAGCCTCACCGTTAGCGCGGAATTTCCACTGCAGGGCATCCCCAGCCGCGCCCGCATGTCGCGCGACGGCAAACTGGCGGCCCTCACCGTGTTCGTCACCGGCCACAGCTACGCCTCGACGGATTTCTCCACCCAGACGTGGTTGGTCGATGCCGCCGGCGGGCGTGTTCTCGCCAACCTGGAAGACTTCGCCGTTCGCCGCGGCGGCACGCCGTTCAAGCACCAAGACTTCAACTTCTGGGGCGTCACCTTCACCGCCGACGCCAAGCGCTTCTATGCCACGCTCTCGACCCAAGGACAGCACTTTTTAGTCGCGGGCGATATCGCCGGGCGCTCTGTCGAGGTGATTCACGACAATGTCGAGTGCCCTTCACTGTCGCCCGACGGCCGCCGCGTTGCCTACAAGAAGCGCTACCTCACCGGCGGCCGCGTCGGCTGGCAGCTTCACACGTTGGAACTCGCCAGCGGAGTGGAGACGCCGATCGCGGAAAAACGCAGCATAGACGATCAGCTGGAGTGGCTGGACGATGTGCACGTGCTGTACACCGTGCCCGCCGGGGAAGCGCGCGCCGGCGCCAGCACCGACGTGTGGCGCGCCGGCATCGACGGCAAGAGCGCGCCGGAGCTGTTTCTCAGAAACGCCTATTCACCCTCCGCACAAGGCTAGTGCCGGTCTGTCAGGATCCGAGCACCCTCATGGCCGCCGCCACCCCGCCCTCTCGGTGCGGTACGCCAGCGAGCTTGAGCCCCATTTCTACGCCCGCCAAGGTGCCGACCAAGGTAAGGTCGTTGAGGTCTCCCAAGTGGCCGATGCGAAACACCTTGCCTTGCAGCTTGCCTAGCCCGGTGCCGAGAGACATGTCGAAACGCTCCAGGATGACCTTGCGCAGCTGATCGGCGTCGTTACCGGGCGGGACCACCAGCGCGGTCAGCGTGTTGCTGTACTCGCGCTCGTCGGCGCACAGAATCTCCAAGCCCCAGGCGCGGGCGGCCGCGCGCGTGGCTTCGCCGAAGCGCGCGTGGCGGGCGAACACGTTGTCTAAGCCCTCCTCCATCAGCATGGCCAAGGCCTCGCGCAGGCCGTACAGCAGGTTGGTTGCCGGCGTGTAAGGGAAATAGCCTTGCCGGTTCGCCGCCAGCATTGGCCCCCAAGCCCAATACGAGCGCGGCAGCCGCGCCGTTTCGCCGGCGCGCACCGCTTTCTCCGAGATCGCGTTGAAGCTCAGCCCGGGCGGCAGCATGAGCCCTTTTTGCGAGCCGCCCACGGTCACGTCCACGCCCCACTCGTCGTGGCGATAGTCGAGCGAGGCGAGCGAGGAAATCGTGTCGACCAGAAATAGCGCCGGATGCTGCGCACGGTCGATGGCGCGGCGGATCTCGGCGATGCGGCTGGTGACACCGGTGGAGGTTTCGTTGTGCACCACGGCGACCGCCTGGATGGCGTGCGCCTTGTCGGCGCGCAGTCTTTCCTCGACCAGCGCGGGATCGACGCCGCGGCGCCAGTCGCCGGGCACGAACTCGGCGTCCAGCCCCAGCCGCTTGGCCATGTCGCACCACAGCGAGGCGAAGTGCCCGGTCTCGAACATGAGCACCTTGTCGCCGGCGGAAAGAGTGTT
>CAZILI010000019.1:0-959 GCA_964539965.1 uncultured Burkholderiales bacterium
TGTCTTCCTTCTTCTCTTCCTTCTTCTCTTCCTTCTTTTCGTCGGCGAAACAGAGCGGCGCGCCGATTTGCAACAGCGTGAGTCCGAACATGCCGGCTAGCAGCTTGGTTGCGATGCGCTTCATTTGATCCTCGCTATCGTGGACTGAACTTGAATGCACTGCGCGTAAGGGTGAACCAGCCGGCACCGGGAATCCTTGACCGATGTCAAGGTTTTCGGGTGTCCCCCCGTTTACATTGACCGAAGTTGGCTGGACTTGCGGACCAAAGATAGGATCAACGCCCCGTGCGAGCGCAGCGCCCCGAAGCTTCGTTGCAGGTTGCGACGCCACGCGCCGCGCGCGCCGTCGCGGCGCGACCGACTCCGACGGGAAAAGTCTTTCTGGTAGGCGCGGGGCCGGGCAATCCCGATCTGCTGACGTTGCGGGCCTTGCGCGTGCTGTTGGAGGCCGACGTCATTGTCTATGACCGTCTGGCCTCGCCGGAAATCGTCGCGCTGGGACGAGCAGAAGCCGAGCGCATCTATGTGGGAAAAGCGCGCAACCGGCACTCGATGGCGCAGGACGAGATCTCTGGGTTGCTGGTCGAACTCGCCAAACGTCACCGCAGCGTGGTGCGCCTCAAGGGCGGCGACCCGTTCATGTTTGGCCGAGGGGGAGAAGAATTGCAAGTGCTGGCCGAACACGGCATCGCGTTCGAAGTGGTACCGGGCGTTACTGCCGCTTGCGGCGTGGCGGCGTTTGCGGGCATTCCGCTGACCCACCGCGACTACGCACACGCCTGCGTATTCGTGACGGGCCATCTCAAAGACAACAGCATGGATCTGGATTGGACCATGCTCTGCCGACCCAAACAAACGGTCGTGGTGTACATGGGCTTGGCGGGGCTGCCGATCCTCTGCCGGCGGCTGGTCGAGCACGGCCTGTCGGCAACCACTCCCGCGGCGGTGGTGCAACAGGG
>CAZILI010000019.1:969-10698 GCA_964539965.1 uncultured Burkholderiales bacterium
GCGCACCCCTCTCCGCATCCTGTTCCCCTGTCTCGTCGTCGTCGCGACACTCGCAAGCCTCGCCGAGCGGGTTGCCGCGGCCGGCATTGCGGCGCCGGCGCTCACCGTCGTTGGCGAGGTGGTGAAGCTACATGCGGATTTGTCGTGGTTCGACCGTCGGCCGGCAGAAGTCGAGCCTCACGCCGCGCAAATCCTTGCCTAGCGAGAGAGGTTCAATCATCGGGCCGCCTCTCGCGGCCAAATCCTGATCTGGTAGATACCGTCTGCCGTGAGCGTAGTCTCGTGCCGGTAGCCGTTGCGAGCGAGAATGCGATATAGCGGTCGCGGCTCGCGGTGAATCAACACCAGTAGCTCGCCGCCCGCCGGCAGTGAGCCCAGTTCCGTCAACACGCGCTCCAAGGGCTCGGGCGGCTCCAGACCACGCACATCGACGACGATACGCTGCACCTGCGGTTGCCTCGCGCTCGAGACGGCTCGATGCGCCATTGTCGAGAGCTGAGGTCGAGATTTCCTTGATGCGCATCAAGCGCGTTCGGGCGCAGTGAGCGCGTGTACGCGCGGCCCATACTGTACTCCGGCCATGCAGGCCGCATTCACATGCGGTCTAGGAGACTATACTCCCGGTCTTCGCGGTGGGTTGCCCCTTGAAATACGGTTCGCGCAGCGCGGTCTGGTTCTCGTAGATCGATCCCTGCTTGAGCGCGGGCGGGTAGGGCATGCGAATCGGCACCGGCGTGAGGCGCGGCTCCAAGGTCGGCTCACCACAAATCATGCGGGCGTCGAATTCGTCGATATCGGTCCAGTTGACGAGCGGCCAAGCATCGGCGGCGGCGCACTCATACAACAGCAGTTCGCGCGGCTTCGCCGAGGTATTCTGCGCCGATCCGTGCACCAGGCGCGCGTGATGAAAGGAGCACGAGCCTGCCTTGCCCAGCGCCGGCACGGCGCGACTGAAATCCAGGCCGCAGCGGCTCGGATCCATGGCGCCGCAGAACCGCCCGTCCTGATGATGGTCGTAGGCGACCAGGTCCTTGTGCGTGTCCGACAAGACCAACAACGGTGCGTTTTCCTCCTCGACGTCGTCGAGCATCACGCCGATCGCCAGCACATCGTCATTGGTGTGCGGATAGAACGCCCAGTCGGTGTGCCATTCCACCGCAGCTCCGTAGCGCGCCGCCTTCATGTTGAGTTTCGATCCATGCAAGCGCACGTTCGGGCTGCCGATGAGCTTCTGCAAGATCGCCAGCATGTTGGCGCTCTTCAAGATCTCCCAGAAGATCGGATGCACTTGGTGCGGCTTTTTGATCCTGCGCACGCGCGGCTCCTCCGGCGTATGTGAAGGCTCGAAGTCGTACACATTGTCGTGCGTGGCCTTGCCGCGCGCGCCCGCCACCAATTCGTCGACGACTTTGTGCACACGCGCAAGCGTAAAGCTGTCGACGACGTCCGGGACCACCAGCCAGCCGTTCTTTCGATAAGTTTCGACATCGCGATCTGAAATCATCTTGCCTCCGCAGTCTCTTCGTTCTTGACTTGACCAAGTGCGTGGCTTGCCATCAGCGCGCAGGTGAACAGCAGCAAGGCGCCGGCTTGATGTGCCGCCGCCAACGGCAGCGGCACCACCCACAGCAAGGTTCCGATACCCAGTCCGATCTGAACGACGAGCATCGCCGCAAGCAGATGGACGGTGATGCGCGCCCGTCTCGACAGCCCCTCGGCCCGCCGCGCCGCCAGCCAGAACCCGGCGATCGCTAGCGCGAGCAGATAGGCGAGGAGACGGTGATCGAATTGCACCGTGGCCATGTTGTAGATCAAGTTTGTGTGCCAGGGTTCGAGCATGAACAACTCCGGCGGCGCGAAGCGCCCATTCATGAGCGGGAAGGTGTTGTAGGCGAAGCCCGCGCGCGTGCCGGCGACCAGGCCACCTGTCAGCATCATGATGAAGACCAATGCCGCAACGAACCAAGACCAGCGCCGCAGCGCTGCCGGCGCCCTCGTCCCAGCGCGCCTAGCCGTGAGCAAATCGAGCGCGATCCACAGCATGGCGCCGTAGATGAGAAACGCCATGCCCAAGTGAGCGGTGAGGCGCAACGGACTGACGCGCGGGTCATCTATGAGGCCGCTCTTCACCATGTACCAGCCGAGCGCACCCTGCAAGCCGCCCAGGAGAAAGATTCCGCCGAGCTTCAACATGAGCACGCCGTCGATACGGCGCCGCACTGCAAAGTACAGCAGCGGCAGCAGAAAAGCCAAGCCGATCGCGCGGCCGAGCAGCCGGTGCGCGTACTCCCACCAGAAGATCGACTTGAAGCCGCTGAGCGTCATGCCACGGTTGACTTGGAGGTACTCCGGCGTCTGGCGATACAGCGCAAACGCCTCTTGCCACTGCCCCTCGTTTAGCGGCGGCAGGGTGCCCACTATGGGTTGCCATTGAACGATGGAAAGCCCCGAATGAGTGAGCCGCGTGACACCGCCGACCACCACCATGGCAAACAAGAGCCCGCAGCAAGCGAGCAGCCAAATCGCCACCAAGCGGCGCACAGCAACCTCGGCGGCGGGTAGCGGGCGATGCGTCGGCGCCCACAGGGCGGGACTGATCGTAGAGGACATATCTCGCTCGAGCGCGAATTGAAACTGGCGCTCATGTAACCACGCAGGAGTGGTTTTTTTCTTGATGCACATCAAGTTTTTTTTGACTTCCGGGGCATAGATTGGCAACCATGCCATAGTGAATGGCGCACGATATTAAGGAGGCTAGATATGGCCAATTCCTCTCCGGCGCCGGCAGACCAAGACATCATGGAAGAGCCGGTCCCCTTCATGCAGCAACTGCTGGACAACCCATTTCTCCTGCTATTTCTGGGGATCGCGATGCCCACGGTCCTGTACATCGTATGGGGGGTTATGGAGATCGTCGGCATCCCCGTCGGCAAATAGGCTGACCACATCGGGAGAACCGCATGAGCGCAATACAACCACCGTCAGAGCGCGTGTGGTGGAAGCAGCCGCTGGACCGAGTCGAAGGCGTCTGGATTCTGCTCGCCTTCGTCTGGTGCCTAGTGATGTTTTTCATGATGCCGTACTGGCACCTCTACGGTAAGCAAAACCTCGCCAATGAGGCCTACCGCACCACGCCGGATATGTTCACCAAAAAAACTCAGGAAATGGTGGACAAGTTCACCGTCCGCACCGAAACCGACCAAAAGATTCCGGTCGTGCATCCTCTGCCCGGCGCTGACGTGTTCTTGATCGCGCGGCTGTGGCAATGGTGGCCCATCCTCGAGTTGGAAGAAGG
The DNA here is from genome assembly GCA_964539965.1 of uncultured Burkholderiales bacterium. GTDB lineage: Bacteria > Pseudomonadota > Gammaproteobacteria > Burkholderiales > JALYOK01 > CAZILI01. The sequence continues at coordinate 4,265 of CAZILI010000019.1, forward strand.
CAAGACCTATCGCCTGCACCTCGCCTCGATGGACTGGCTGCACGGCTTTTCGCTCCAGCCGGAAAACATCAACGTGGAAGTCCATCCCGGCTATGAGCACATCGTCACCGTGACACCGACTCGCGCCGGGACGTATTCGATCATCTGCAACGAATACTGCGGCATCAATCATCACACCATGAGCAGCAAGCTGTACGTGGTCAAGGGAGGGGGCTAAGCCATGGCCGTCAATCGCATGTTCCGAACCTGCCCATCGACCGGGCTCACCTATCACGAGCCCGCGGAAAAGCTGATTCGCTGGAACGCTGTGGCCGGCGTCGTGTCGCTCCTAGTGGGCGGCATCCTAGCGCTGTTGGTGACGCTGACGCGCTGGCCTACCGTGCATCTGCTGCCGGCCGATTGGTTCTACCTCGTGCTGACCGCGCACGGCCTCAACATGCTCGTGTTCTGGATCATCTTCTTCGAGATCGCGATTCTGTATTTCTGCGCCTCGACCTTGCTCAAGTGTCGGCTCGCCACCCCGGCGCTCGGCTGGGTCGCGTTCTGGCTGATGGTGATCGGCGCGGTGATGAACAACGTCGCCGTGTTCCGCGGCGACTCGAGTGTCATGTTCACCTCTTACGCGCCCATGGGCGCGCATCCGCTGTTCTACCTCGGACTGATCTTGTTCGCGGTCGGCGCACTCATCGGCTGCTTCATTTTTCTCGGCACCTTGGTAGTTGCGCGCAACGAGCGCACCTACAACGGCTCGGTGCCGCTGGTGACCTTCGGCGCGACCACCGCCTGCGTGATCGCGATTTTCACCATCGCTTCGGGCGCGATCATCCTGATACCGACCTTCCTATGGTCTGTGGGGCTGATCAGCCATATCGATTCGCTCATGTACCGCACCGTGTGGTGGGGCTTCGGCCATTCTTCGCAGCAGATCAACGTCGCCGCGCACGTGTCGGTCTGGTACGCGGTGGCCGCCATCGTGTTCAACGCGAAGCCGCTGTCCGAGAAAGTGAGTCGCACCGCCTTCTTGCTGTACATCTTGTTTCTGCAACTGGCGAGCGCGCATCACCTGCTGGCCGACCCGGGGCTCACCTCGAACTGGAAGATCTTCAATACCAGCTATGCCATGTACCTCGCGGTGTTGGCGAGCATGGTGCACGGACTTACGGTGCCCGGAGCCATCGAGGTATCACAGCGCCAAAAGGGCTTCAACAAAGGTCTGTTCGAGTGGCTACGCAAAGCGCCTTGGAGCAATCCGGTGTTCTCGGGGATCTTCATTTCCATCATCGGCTTCGGCTTCCTGGGCGGCATTTCCGGCGTCATGATGGGAACCGAGCAGTTGAACCTTATCATCCACAACACGTTCTACGTGCCGGGGCACTTCCACGCCACGGTCGTGGTCGGCACTACCTTGGCGTTCATGTCGCTCACCTACTTCTTGATCCCCACATTGTTCCGGCGCGAGCTGATGTTTCCGAACATGGCGAAGTGGCAGCCTTACCTATTCGGCATTGGCATGAGCGTTTTTGCGCTGTTCATGATGGGAGCCGGCACCCTCGGCGTGCCGCGGCGGCACTGGGACATGACCATGGCGGGCAACGCTTTGCCGCATGAGTTTCCCGGCACGGCCTATCTCATGGTCGGGCTGATGGCCATCGCCGGCATCGCTGCGGTCATCGGCGGCGCAATGTACCTCGCGATCACGGTCGGCTCGGTGTTTTTCGGCAAGCGTATCGCCGGCGCCGAGTACAAGCACGTGCGCGCCGCCGAGGGTGTCGCTCCCGCGCCGCAGCCGGTGGCCGCCGCCATGACCGGCCACGGCAGCATCGGCGTCGGCGGATTCGTCGCGCCCGGAACGTTTACGCTCGCGCTTGTGTTCTTGGTCGCCTTCATCCTCTATTACTTCGTCAACTGGAAGTATCTGTCGACGGTCTGGCCGTTGAGCTGAGCGCATGGGAGGTGATGGATGAGCGAGCCCGCCGCGACGTACGGTTTCCGCCTGACCCTCCACGCCGTGAGAGGCGCAAGAAGTCTGCGGCTCTTGTTCGACGTGTTCAAATTGCGCATCGGCCTGGTGATCGGATTTACCGCGCTCGCCGGGGTCGCGGTGACGCCCGGGCCTCGCCTGCCCTGGTGGCAGTCCGCCGTGCTCGGGCTCGCGGTGGTCGTCGCTTCGGCGAGTGCGGGCGCTTTCAATCAGTACTATGAGCGGCACATCGACGGGCGCATGGTGCGCACGCGCGGGCGTCCGTTCGTGAAGGGCACGCTGCGCGCAGGCCCGGCTTGGCTTTGGCTGATCGCCGCCTTGGCTACGGTCGCGATCGCCGGGGCGGCGTGGGTCAGCAACGGGCTCGCCGCCTGGTACGTGTTCCTCGGCGCTTTCGTCTACGCTGTCGTGTACACGGTATGGCTCAAGCGGCGAACCTGGCTCAACATCGTGATCGGCGGTCTCGCCGGAAGCTTCGCCGTGCTAGCCGGCGCGGCCGCCGTGTCGCCCGACACGATGCGAATCGTGCCCTTGCTGCTGGCCCTCGTGCTGTTCTTGTGGACGCCGCCGCACTTTTGGAGCCTCGCTATCGCTTACAGCGAGGACTACAAGGCCGCCGGTGTTCCGATGCTGCCGGTGGTGGTGGGCAATCGGCGCGCTGCGCAAGTGGTATTGCTGAACACTCTCGCGCTCAGCCTCGCGTCGTTGTTGCCGGCCTTGTTCGGGATGGGCTGGGTGTATCTGGTTGCAGCCGTGGCGGGCGGAGGTTATTTCATCGCAAAGAGCGTAGCCTTGGCGCGGCAGCCCAATCGCACAACGGCGATGGCCAACTTTCACGCCTCGCTGCTGCAGCTGTCGCTGCTACTGGTTGCCGCCGTCGTCGACCGCGCGCTGGTCGGGTAAGCGTCATGCCCTTGCCCGCTCGCGCGCTGTTGCGAAACTGGTGCATGCTCGTCGCAGCGTTCGCGGTCGGCGGGACGCAGGCGCAAACGCAGGCGGTCGGCGTCAATGCGGAGCTCGACCCGCGAGCGGCGCTGCGCGTCAGCCAAGCGGTAGTGGGAGAACCAATCGGCGAGCATGTCCTGCTCGACCGCGACGGCAAACCGGTGCGCTTGGCGCACTACCGGGGAAAGCCATTGCTGGTCAACTTCGTCTACACCGGATGCTTCCAAGTGTGCCCGCTCACCACGCGCCACCTGGGCAAGGCGATCAAGCACGCGCAAGCTACCTTGGGCGGAGACAAGTTTCACGTCGCGAGCATCGGCTTCAATCTGCCTTACGACACGCCGGCGGCTATGCGCGAGTTCGCGCGCCGCTACGGCGTTGACGTCGCCGGCTGGGATTTCTTGTCTGCACAGGCCGACGATTTGCAATCCCTGGTGCGGGATTTCGGCTTCACCTACCGGCCTACTCCCAAGGGATTCGATCATCTCACTCAAGTGACGATCGTGGATGCGCAGGGTAGAGTGTTTCGCCAGGTATACGGCGATGAATTCGAGTTGCCGATGCTGATCGGCCCGCTCAAAGAGCTGCTTACGGGAGCGAGTGCGCCGGCGTACGACTTGGCGGCGATTCTCGAGAAGGTCCGCTTGCTGTGCACGGTGTACGATCCGCGCTCGGGCCGCTATCGCCTGAACTATTCGCTGTTCATCGAGATCGCGAGCGGTCTCAGCATCGTCGGCGCCACCTTGTACGTTCTGCTGGGCGCTTGGTGGCGCAATCGCCGCCTGCAGGCGTAGGCTTGCCGCAATACAAGCACTCGTGCTCGCCGCTTGACGCATGTCAACGCCGGCGCAGCAACGGGTCGCTAAGCTGGCAGTCATGACTCACGATGGCAGGGAGCCCGGTCGATGCTGAGGCTGATCCAGCGCGCCGGGCAATCGGGTTTCTTGCGGCTCGAACGCGGCTTCAACGCCGTGTTCGGCGACCAGCTGAATCCGATGTACTACTTGGGCGCCATCGCCTACTTCATGCTGTGGATCGCGGTCGCGAGCGGCCTGTACGCCTACGCGTTCTTCGAGACCAGCGTGACCGGCGCATATAGTTCGGTCGAGCGACTGACGCACGGGCAATGGTATTTCGGCGGACTCATGCGCAGCCTGCATCGTTACGCCTCCGACGGCATGGTGCTCGCGATGCTGCTGCATCTCACTCGTCACTTCCTGTTCGACCACTACCGCAGCTTTCGCTGGTTCTCATGGATTACCGGCGTGATCCTGCTGTGGCTGGTATACGCCACTGGGGTGAACGGCTATATGCTGCCGTGGGATAAGCTGGCACAGTTTGTGGTGGTCGCCACCTCCGAATGGTTCGACTGGCTGCCGCTGTTCAACGGCCGGCTCATGCGCAATTTCATTTTCGAAGGCGCCGTCAACGACCGCTTGTTCTCTCTGTTGTCGTTCCTACACATCGGCCTGCCTCTCGGCGTGCTGGCCTTGCTTTGGGTGCACACGCAGCGCGTGCCGGGCGCGAGAACCAATCCTCCGTGGCCGATCGGCGGCGCGATCTTCGTCTCACTCGTGCTGCTCGCGCTCGTCAAGCCGGCGCGGAGCCAAGCGCCGGCCGATCTGTCGACCGCCGTGACGAGCATCGACTTCGATTGGTTCTATCTGCCCACGCTTGCCTTGGTCTATCAATGGTCGCCCGGCAAGACGTGGCTCTTCGTCGGCGCGGCGACCTTGCTCTTTCTGTTGCTGCCTTGGCTGCCGCCGAAGCGCCGCCACGGCGCCAAGCTGTTCCACGCGATGACTCATCCCGACAACCGCATCATCGCCGTGCGCGCGGGAGAAACACTGCTGGAAGCGGGCCTGCGCGAAGGACTGCCGATGCCGTACGAGTGCCGCAACGGCGGCTGCGGCGTGTGCAAAGGCACGATCCTGTACGGCACGGTGGAGTACGGCGCCTATCAGCCGAGCGCGCTCAGCGAGGCAGAGAAGACCGCGGGCAAGACCCTGTTCTGCTGCGCCACGCCGCGCAGTGACCTAGAGATCGAGTACTTGCCGACTGCGAGTCCGGGCGGCTTTCCGGTGGCTACGTACACCGCCAGAGTCAAGCGCATGCAGCGGCTCTCCGACAACGTCATGCAGCTCGATCTGGCCTTGGAAGGCCAAGACAGACTCGATTTCTATCCGGGTCAGTACATCAACATCCTGCTCGAGGACGGGCAAAAGCGCAGCTTCTCGTTTGCGACCGCGCCCGGCCGCGCCGACCACATCGAGCTGCAAATCCGTCACATTCCCGGCGGAAAATTCACCGGCTACGTATTCGACACCCTACGCGAGGGCGACGTGTTGCGCTTCGAGGGGCCGCTGGGGTCGTTTTTCTTACGCGAGGATAGCCGCAAGCCGATCTTGTTCGTGGCAGGGGCGACCGGCTTTGCGCCGGTAAAGAGCATGGTGGAGCACGCATTCGCCGTCGGCATGAAGCGCGACATGGTGTTGTACTGGGGAGTGCGCTCGCGCAAGGATCTGTACTTGGGCGAACTCGCGCAGCAATGGGCGCGCGAGCACGCCAACTTCAAATTCGTTCCCGTGCTATCGGAGCCGCGCGAGGAGGATCACTGGCAGGGCCGCACGGGGCTGGTGCACGAGGCGATTCTGCAGGACTTTCCGGACCTTTCCGGCTATCAGATCTACGCCTGCGGCTCGGTCAAGATGGTCGAGGCGGCACACCCGGCATTTCTCGCCAAGGGCTTGTCGCAGGACGATTGCTTCTCCGACGCTTTTCGGCTGGCGCCGCACGCTGCGCTGCGTGCCGCTCAAGCCGACATGGTGAAGCTCGGAGGCACCACGTGAGCGCGCTCGCACGCTATGCCATCCAGGCGCTCCTGTACGGCGCCTTCATCGCCGTGATCGGCTACTTTTCGACTTCACCCGCGTATACGCACCTAGCGCCGAACGAGGCGCTGGTCAAACTGAGCTTCAGCCACGGCGCTCAGCCTAAGCACCCCTGTCGCGAGCGCAGCGCCGAAGAGTTGGCCAAGCTGTCGCCCAACATGCGCGCGCCGATGGATTGCCGGCGGGAACGCTCTTCCGTGATCGTGGAACTCGACATGGACAATCGGCCGCTGGTGCGCCTGAGCGTTCCGCCGGCGGGGCTCGCCAAGGACGGCCCGGCAACCTTGTACCGTCGGCTGGTGGTGAGCGCCGGCAAGCACACGTTCGCCGCGCGCTTGAGCGATCAGCCTTCGGGCGCGTTCAACTACTCGCGCAGCGGAGAAGTCGAACTGAAGGCGGGGCGCGTCTTGGTGATCGATTTCGTGCCCGCCGAAGGCGGCTTTATGTTCAAGGGATGACTCCTTGGCATTGCTGCCCGAATGGAACGCCAAGCGCGCGCTGCCGAGATTGCACACGCGCTGTGGCTCGGGCGAACGATCGCCCTACAGCGTTTTGAGGAACGCGACCAAGTCTGCCTTCTCGGATGCGCTAAGGCCTATCTGGAAGCGCGTGTCGTA